>JBGPMX010000117.1:0-9767 GCA_041487215.1 Planctomycetia bacterium
CAGGCGGCGGGCAGGTCGAGCGGCCGGGCCCGACCCGGCGCGGCGCCGTTCGGTGGCTCGATCAGGAACAGCCGGCCGGCGTCGTCGCACGCGACGGCCGCCGCCGGCCCGCCCGGATCGGCAGCGGCAAGATCGCTGGCCGCGCACCCGAGCCGAGTCTCCCAGATCGGTTCGCCACGCGAAACCGAATAGGCCCCGGCGCGCAGACCGTCGCGCTCGGGCGATTCGAACGCGGCGGCGATCAGTCCCCCGGCCACCTGGAGCGGCTGCGCCCCCCTCTCGTCCCCGGACGCCGGCTTGCTCCACGCCTCGACCAGCATGTTGTGGCTGTGGTCGATGCGGTAGGCGCGCAACCCATCGACGAGCGCGATCAGCGGGAGCTCGTCGGCCTGGTCGAAGTACGCGCGATCGGGCCTTGGGATCGCCGCAGCCGAGCGCTCGCTCTTGGCTGCCGTGTAGGCATTGACTGCCGGGTTGCCGGGATCGATCCCGAAGCAGTACTCTTTCCAGCGATCGGTGACCAGGCAGATTCGTGCCCCCTGCACGACCGGTGGCC
Source organism: Planctomycetia bacterium (assembly GCA_041487215.1). Lineage (GTDB taxonomy): Bacteria > Planctomycetota > Planctomycetia > JALXBF01 > JBGPMX01 > JBGPMX01. Next base: position 557 of record JBGPMX010000117.1, read on the forward strand.
GCCACAGCCGTCCCTCGAGCTCGATCGGCACGGCACGCACCGAGCGGTACTCGCCCTTCTCCTCGTGCAGCACCCGAACGTAGCAGCGGTCGGCCAGATCGTTTTCGAACAGGAGCAGGTACGCGGCGATCCATAGCGTCTGGCAGTGTGCGGTGTCGGATCGGCGGCCCGACAGGGCGATGCCCGTGCACCGGGGCGCGGTGCCGTGAACGTCGAACAGGTAGATGCCCCATGCGGCGCCCACGAGGCAGAGCGCGGCGCCGTCCTCGTGCAGCGTGGGGGGGGCGTCGATCCCTTCCGGCAGCTTGAGCCAGCCGCGGGGCACGCCGGACTCGAGGTCCAGCTGCCAGACCTCGCCGTTCGACAGGGCGGCGTACACCGCGTCTGGGGTGACCGCCGGTTCGCCGGCCAGCGGGCCGGGGGATCGCCAGGACCAGACGGTCTCACCGGTTTGGGGATTACACAGCGCGAGCATGGCGTCGGCGTTGCTGAACCACGTGACGAGCGCGGCGGGCGCGGCCCCGCGTGGCACGATGCGTGGCAGTGGCGCGTCGTACCCCACCCGCGCGAGCCAGCGTGGCTGCCCCGTGGCCGGCTCGAGCGCAAAGCAGAGGTCCTTGACGCGCGCGAAGAACGGCCGCGGCGGAGCCGCGGCCGCGTGGCCGAGCTGCTGGCGTGTGACGAGCAGCGTGTAGGCGGCGACGGGCAGCAGCGGGACGGGCTCGGTCCCCGCCGCGCCATCCGTGCGCGGCGGTTCGCCGAAGGCCAGCCGCTCGCGAAGCGCGCCGAGCACCGGCCCGCGCAGCTGCTCGACGGCCGTGTCCGGGTCGGGATGGGCGGCGCGCCAGGCGTCGTATTGCCGGACCACCGCGGCGACCTCGTTGGTCGTCCCCTCGTCGATCGCGCGCCCGGCGGCCGCCAGAAAATCCTGCCGGCCCTGTTCCTCGGCGATGTGCGTGGCGGCGCGTGCGGAGAGCTGGTCGAGCTGGTCGAGGGCGTCGTCTGCCAGCGCGCTGCGATGGGAGTCCGGCCGGGCGTGCAGCCAGGCGATCCATCGCTGTGCCGCTTCGAGCGCCGCCGCATCGCGGCCGCGCGCGGCCTGGTCGAGCAGTGATCGTGCGGCGCGGTCGACCTCCGTGACGATGGTCCCCCAGTCCGCGTCCCGCACGGCGTGGTCCGCGGCGAACTGGTCGAGCGCCGATGCGGTCGCCGCGTGGTTCGCCCGTTCATCATGGATCGAGCGTGCGATTCCGCTCAGCTCGGCACTCGCCGACGCCCGGCCGGCTCGGGGGTCGCGCGGGTGATCCCGCGCGAACGCCGCGTACGCCGTTTCGGCCTTCTTGAACGCCCCGCTCTGGAACAGCTCCTCGGCGCCTCGCAATGCGTCGGCCGCGACCTGCCCGGCACGCCGCTGGACGGCCAGCGCGGTCATGGCGAGCGCCACGGCCGATCCGGCGACGAGCGTCGCGATGATCCACGCCTGGGAGCGTCGCCGCCTCCGCTGCGGCATGGCGGGCAGGACCGGGATGTGCTCGTGTGTACGCGGCATGAAATAGGGCCGAGAGTTGACGCCGAGAATGGAGAGCCACCTCCTAGTGTAAAGGGTTGGATCTGCCCGCTCCAGGGGCGGGGAGCCGGACGCGGCGAACCCATCGTAGGACGGACAATCCTGTCCGTCCTCGTGCGACGGACGAGATTGTCCGTTCTACAACCGCCAGTCAGTCGAAGACGGCCGAACCCGAGCGGCGTGTCGGTGTCCGTAGGAGGGTCGCCGGTGTGGGGCCGGCGTTCACGCGGCCCCGGAACAGGACACCGCTCGAGTCTTCGAAAGGTGTTTCGGGTCACGAGTGGAGGCGGGCCTCTCCGAGGCCCGTTGCAGCGTTTCGCAGAATGGCAGCACTCCAGATCAGGACGCTACCCGTGTCTTGAGCCGCTTGACAGGCCGAGTACGGCCCCGGATAGTCGTGCAATGTCATCCCGCACTCCGCCTTCCGCGCTTCCGGTTGCCGGCGGCGCCCCTCCTTTCCCTGCCGCGCTGAGCTCGGTCCGGGACCCCCGCCTGTACGGCACGGATTTCTGGCTGGCGTTTCTGGCCAATTTCCTGTTCACCAGCGGAAACAGCCTGCTGTTCCGCTTCGCGGACTTCGTGGCCTTCCTGGGTGGCTCGGCCGGCACGGCGGGGCTGGTCGTCGGGCTGGGCACGGGGGTGAGCCTGTTCGTGCGGATCGTGCAGGGGCGTGTCATGGACCGCCGCGGCCCGCGCGTGGTCTGGATCGTTTCCTCGCTGTTGTTCGTCTTGAGCTGCGTCGCCTTCATGCCCCTCGAATCGCTCGGCCCGGGCGTGTACGCCGCGCGCATGGCATACGCCAGCGGGATCGCGGGCATGTTCACCTGCTCGGTGGTGCACATCTGCACGGGGGTGCGGGTGGAGCGGCGTGCCGAGCTCATCGGCACGCTGGGGGTGTCCGGCTTCCTGGGTATGATCGTGGGGCCGCGGATCGGGGACTGGATCTTCCGCTCGGGGGATGCTCTGCGCGGCGACTATGTGCTCATGTTCGCACTCTCGGCGCTGCTCGGCGCCGTGTATCTCGGTATTGTCGTCTATCTGACGCGGCATTCGCGCCCGCCCGTCACGGGGGATCACCTGCCGATCGGACGCGTGCTCATCGAGCACTGGCCGGGGGTCCTGGTGGCGGTGGCGATGATGATGGGGATCGGACAGGTCGTGCACTCGACGTTCCTCACACGGTTCCGGGACGCTCGGGATCTCGAGGGCATCAGCGTCTTCTTCCTGTTCTACGCGCCGACGGCCATCCTGCTGCGGCTGGCCGGCGGGCGCTGGTTCGAGCGCGTGGGGCGCCGCAGGGCCACGCTGGTGGCGCTCGGGTTGCTGGCGACGAGCATGCTGTTGTATCCGGAGGTCGCAACCGAGTGGAACCTGGTCTGGCCGGCGCTTGCGGCCGGCAGCGGGCACGCGATCCTCTTCCCTTGCGTGACGACGCTGGGGGCCGAGGCGTTCCCCGAGCGTTACCGCGCCACGGGCACGACCCTGATTCTTGGTTTCATGGATGTGGGGATCCTGTGCGGCGCACCGACGCTTGGTGCCGTCATCGACCGCTTCGGTTTCGACGCGATGTTCTTCACGGCGGCCACGGTGATCGGCACGGTTGGCGTCGCGTTTGCCGCCAGCTCGTTGGCACGGTGGCGGCGCAACGAGTTGCCCGTGGGGACCTCACCGGGCACGGCTGCCGATGTCGCCGACTGGTGAGCCGGCCACTCAAACCGTCAGAACGATCTTGCCCATCAGCGTTCCGGCCTTGCCGAGCGTGTTCTCCTCCTGGATGCGCTGGGCGGCGGCCGCCTCGGAGAGCGGGAACGTCTTGCCGATCGGCACGCGGAGCTGGCCGGCGGTCAGCCAGCGGTTGATGTCCGCGGCGCAGGCGCGCTCTTCGGCGGGCGACGCGTTGAACATCGCGAAGCCGTACAGGCTGAGATCCTTGGTGTAGAACGCGCCGACCGGAAACACCGGCTCCGCCTGACGGCCCGCCATGATGACCATCCGGCCGCGGCGGCGCAAGAGCGGCACCGTACGCACAAAGTCCGGTTCGCGCTGCGTCTCGTACCAGACGGCCACCCCTTCGTCTCCCGTGAAGGACCGGATCGCCGCGGCGACATCATCCGTCTTGTAATTGAGCACGAGGTCGGCGCCCCAGCCGCGGCAGATCGCCGCCTTCTCCTTGGAGCCGACGGTCGCGATCACGCGCGCGCCGGCGGCCTTGGCCATCTGGAGCACCATGGCCCCGACCCCGCCGGTGCCGCCGTTGACGAACACCGTCTCGCCGCCGGTCAGCCGTGCGCAGCGGAACAGGCCGAGGTGCGCCGTGATGCCGACCAGCGCCACCGCCGCCGCATCGCTGTCGCGGACGCCTTGCGGCGTGGGGTACAGCCACTCCTCGCGCACCGCCGCGTACTCGGCGAACGTTCCCTGCCTGCCGAGCAATCCCTGGTTCGAGCCCCAGACGCGATCGCCCGGTTTCAGGTCCCGGACGCCGGATCCGAGCTGCTCCACGACCCCGGCCAGGTCGCAGCCGATGACGTACGGGATGGGCAGCGGCATCGCGACGGCACCGGACCGGATGTAGGTGTCGATCGGGTTCACGCTGACCGCGCGGACCCGCACGAGCACCTCGCCGTCCGCGGGTTGCGGGACGGGGAGATCGCCATAACGGATCACGTCCGGCCCGCCGGTCTGCTCGATGAAGGCTGCCTTCATGGGGCACCTCTTGCTTCGGAGTGGCGAAACGACCGTACTATAAAGGGCGCGCGTGCGGCAATCGATGCCGTACGGACCGTGGGGACAGGCGACACTGCGAGGGGAGACATTGCCGATGCACGTTGCGTGGGCGGTCCTGGTTTGCCTGATGGCCGATCCGCGTGCGCCGGGATCGGACTGGCCCGAGTGGCGCGGGCCGGCGCGCGACGGCGTGGCGCCCGGCGTGCGGTTGCCGCGGAACTGGCTGGACGAGCTGCTGGTGCCGGCCTGGCGCATCGCGCTGGGCGAGGGCTACGCCGCACCGGTTGTTGCGGGGGAGCGCGTTTATAGCTTTGCCCGTGAGAACGGCCACGAGGTGCTGCGGGCGCACGACATTGCGACCGGCAAGGTGCGCTGGGAGTTCGGATACCCGGCGCCGTACGAGTTGCGCGAGAATGCGCGCGAGCACGGGGCGGGGCCCAAGGCCACGCCGCTTGTCGCGGGCGGGCTGGTGTGTGCGCTGGGAGTCAACGAGGTCGCGCACTGCGTGAATGCGGCGGACGGGCGGCTGCGCTGGCGCATCGACTTTCCGCGGCGCTACGGCACCGGCCGGCCGGACTACGGCGCCTGCTCGTCCCCGCTGCTCCACGGCGACCTCTTGCTCATTGCGGCCGCGGACGGGGTCACGGCCGTCCGGCCGCGCAGCGGATCGGTCGTGTGGCGGGCGCTCGATGACTCATTCTACTCGTCCCTGGTCGCCGGCCGGCTCGCCGACCGCCCGCAGATCATTGCCTACGCGCGGTACCGCCTGTCGGCGCTCGACCCGCGCGACGGCCGCGTGCTGTGGACGCATCGCGCGCCCTCCCTGTACGGCTTGAACGTCGCGACGCCTGCCGTGGTGGGCGATCGCATCATCGTCAGTGCCCCGTCGTACGGCACCCGTGCGATCCGGGTGCGAGACGAGGCCGGCCGCCTGCGGGCCGAGCCGGTCTGGCAAACCCGCGCGCTGCGGGGTTATCTCGCCTCGCCGGTCGTTCACGACGGCTGTGTGTTCGGGCTGGACGAGAGCGGGCAGCTCGTGTGCCTGAACGCCGAAGACGGCCGGCGTGCCTGGGCGTACGGCAACTTCGGCGACTTCGCCTCGCTGGTGATCGCGGGGGACCAGCTGCTGGTGCTGAGCGATTCGGGGGACCTGACAGCGCTCGAGGCGACCGGATCGGGCTACCACCGGCTGGGGGAGCAATCGGTGGCGGACTCGGCCACGTGGGCGCACCTGGTGCTCGCGCAGGGCCGCATGTTCGTGCGCGATCGCAAGGGCCTGAGCTGCTTCGAGCTGCCGCGGCAGCGTTGAATGGTTGACTCGTTCCATCGTTGAATGGTGAACGGCGAATTTCGAGCAGGCGCGGGTGGGTACAGTTTTCAACGATTCAACAACTCAACGATTCAACCTTTCAGCAGGCGAATGAACTCGCGCATGAACGCGGTGTTGTCGTGCCAGGTGCGCGAGGTGACCAGGTTGCCGGAGACGACGACGGGCTGGTCGGTGTAGACACCCCCCGAGAACTCGGCGTCGTAGCGGCACTTGGCCACGGTCGTCACGCGGTGCCCGCGGAGCACGCCGGCGGCCGCGAGGATCTCGATGCCGTGGCAGATCGATGCCACCGGCTTGTTGGCGGCGAAGATCGCGTGCACGATCCGCATCAACTGCGTGTCATACCGCAGGTACTCCGGGGCGCGCCCGCCGGAGAGCACCAGCCCCCGATACTCCGCTGGATCGACCTCCCGGAAAGCGATCTGTGCCGCGAGCCTGTAGCCGGGCTTCTCCACGGTAATGTCCCAGTCCGGCTCGGTGTCGTGCTGCACCAGGTGGTAGGTGCGTTGCTGGGGGCCGGCCACCACGACATCGAAGCCGTCCTCCGGCAGCCGGAAGTAGGGGTACATGGTGTCGAGCACCTCGGCGGCGTCGCCGATCACGAGCAAGACCTTGGGCATGGTTCGGGTGTCCTGAGATCAGGTTGCGGCGTGTTCGTCGAGCACGGCCGCGAGATCGACACGGCCGCCGAGCAGGCAGGAGTGCCCGGCGCGCGGGATAATCCGCACGGTCGCGTTCGGCATGCGGGCCGCCATGGCGTGGGCGTTGGCCGCGGAACGGAGCAGCAGGTCACGCTGGCCGGCAATGAAAAGGGTCGGGACGCGGATCTCGGGGAGGCGATCCTCGAGGTTCAGCTCCATGATGAGACGCAGGCGGTGGGCGTAGGCGGCGCTGTCCACGCCACGCATGATTTCGAAGAAACGGTCGCGGTCGGCGCGGGCGACGCCGTCGCCGCGCAGGCCCACCGAGTTGCCGATCCACTTCACGCCGTGTGCCACGCGATGCGGCAGCAGCCCGGCCAGGCCTGCGGCCATGCGCAGGCGACGCCGCGCCCGGAAGCGCGCGAACGAATTCACGATTACCAGCCGCTCGGCCAGCGCGGGGTGCCGCAACGCAAAGTGCAGCGCCACCGTGCCCCCGAACGACTCCGCGAGGATCGTCGCCCGCTCGCCCCCCAGTGCGCGGATGATCGCGGCCACGTCGTCCGCCAGGTCGTCGTAGGTAAACGGCAGCCGATCGCGCAGGCGGAACGTCGCCACGCGGCGCGAACGCGCCAGCGCCGGGATCTGCTTGAACAGCAGCTCGCCGGTCCCGTCGATCCCGGCCACGTAGACCGCGAGCGGCCCGGCGCCGTGCACGCGGTACGCCGGCACGCCGGGGGGCGGGACCGGCATGAGGCCGATCCGCTCGGCGTGCAGGGAGCCTACCTGGGTCTCCTGCGCCATCAGCGGGGTTACCATGCGCTGTCGTCCTCGCTGCGCCACTGCTCGATGAGACGGTCGAAACGGCTTTCGTAGATGCGGTCGTACACCTCGATCCGGTCCGGGAAAAACTGCTCCGCCTCGTCGCGCAGCTTGGAACGCTCGATCGCGATGTCCACCAGCGGGTAATCGGTGGAAACGATGAGAATCGCGATGCGGTCCGCCATCCGCCGGATCTCGTCGGCGTGCCGCTCGGTTTCAGAGAAGATGGCCATGGCGCTGACTCCAGACGATCGGGTCTCTCCTGCTATTATGGGTCGATGCCCGAAAAGTTCCAGGCCATCGACGCGGTGCTGCACGTGGCACGCGAGCGGCTGGGGCACGGTACGGCCGTCGCCGTGCGGGTCGTGGCGGACGCGGACGCCGTGGCGCGCGACATGGCGCGCTGGATGGCCGACTTCGTGCGCGAGCGGAACGCGCGACGCGAGCCGACCCGGTGGATCGTTCCGGTCGGGCCGATCGGCCAGTACCCCATCCTCGCCGAGATCGTGAATCGCGAACGCATCAGCCTGCGCGACGCCGTGATCTTCAACATGGACGAATACTGCGACGCCGAGGGCAATCGGATCCCCCCTGATCATCCGCTCAGCTTCGTCGGCTTCATGGAGCGCGAATTCTACGGACGGGTGGACCCGGAGCTCTGCCCACCGCTCGAGAACCGCATCTTTCCGGACCCGGCCGATCCGGCCGCTCTGCCGCGCCGCATCGAGCGGGTGGGCGGCATCGACGCCACGTTCGCCGGTATCGGCATTAACGGCCATATCGCGTTCAACGAGCCGCCGGAGCCGGGCGACGCCATGGCCGCGGACCTGTTTCGAGCGCTGCCGACCCGGCACCTCCGCCTCAGCCGCGAAACACGCACCATCAATTCCGTGACGGTCGGCGGCGACGTCGAGACCATTCCGTCGTGGGCCGTGACGGTCGGGATGCGCGAGATCCTGGCCTCGCGCGAGATCCGCGTGTACCTGAATCGCACCTGGCAGTCGGGCATCGTGCGGCGGATCCTGCACGGCCCGATCACGCCCGCCGTCCCCGCCTCGCTCCTACGCGAGCATACGCGCGTCACGTTCACGATGGCCGCATGCGTGGCCGAAGCCCCGGATATCCGGCTGCGCTAGCTGCCTGGGTAATTAGCGAACCAGCGTGCCCTGGGCGTTCTTCGTGGGCGCGGTTATTCATCTTGACTCTCTCGGCGGTTTTCGAGTACGAGATTCCGCCCCGAATGGCCCGGCCGGGCCTGCGCAACGATCCGAGAGCGTTGCAATGCGTCTGAGGGCACTACGGGTCTGTCCATTCTTCTTTTGTGGGCTGTCCCCCTGAGCACAGCGAGCGATCCTTGACCCGGACCAATATCCTTCGCTGCGCTCGAAGACTCGCTCCGCTCAGGATGACAGCCGGTGTCACACTTTAAGAATGGACAGACTACTACGAACCGTACTTCGAACAGGGACACGAGGTTGTCCGGTCGTCGTTTCTGGAAAAGCAGGACGTGCCGAACGATGCCGGCGGCACTCGCGGCCGCGCTCGGCATCGGTTGCGCCTCGTTCGATCTGCCCCCCTATGATCTGCTCGCGCGCGATGCGGCGGACCGCACTGCAGCGCTGGAACGAACCCCCCGCACGGCCCGCGTGCTGAACCGGGCGGCGCAGTTGCCGGGGCATTCGCAGGCGCAAATCAAGCCGCAGCTCGAGTCGCTCTGGCGGCCCTCGCTCAGCCCGCTCTGCCTGGCGAACTACAACGGCCTGATCGCGACCTGGCAGTCGCAGCTCGAGATCAAGCCGGGGCCGATGTTCCGCGACGGCGTGCTCGAGGTCGAGCACTTGGGCCGTCCCACCGTGCTGCACTACATCGCGGCGTTTCACCCCGGCAGGCGGCTGCCGCTGGTCGTCGGCGTGTCCGGCATTAACGGCACGGTCGACGGCAAGGTCACGCTCGAGATCCTCCAGCACCTCTACGCCACCGGCGGCTTCCACGTGCTCCATTTCGAGTCGGTGACGAGCGTCGATCACATGGCGCGGAACCAGCGCGTTTTCGCGGGCGGGTTCCCCGAGGCGCTCCTGCTCTACGAATCGCTCGCCCGGCTGCGTGCGCAGCCGGAGTTTGCCG
>JBGPMX010000118.1:0-9764 GCA_041487215.1 Planctomycetia bacterium
CGATTGGGAATTGGCCACCCTGCGAGATCGTCGAGAGCGATCCGTAGTCGTCGAGTGTGGCGCACTCCGTGGCCGCGGGGTGAATGTACACGTCCCGCCACTCGAGCGACGCGAGCACGATCGTCACCGAAGCGCCGGTCGGGTACACGCGGTTCGGCCGCTCCAGCACGGTCACGATGTCGTAGCTGGCCAGGAACGGCGGGTTGCCGACCGCCGTGCCCGCGGGGTAGATGTGCTCGATCGTGAAGTCCTGGAACCCGCCCGAGGTCTCGATGCGGGCGATGTCCCCGTCCGCCCATGTGGACGTCGCCCCGGCCGGCACGCCGAAGTAGTTCACTGCCTGTGCCGGCGTGAAGTTCTGCACGAGTGTCGAGGGGCGAAACGCGGCCGCCGCAGACCCGAGTTTCACGAACACCTGGGCGGTGCCGTCCGTGTTCCCGGGCGGGCTCGGCTCCAGAACGTCGTAGCTGCCCCGCCAGATCGCCGGGTCAATGCGCGTCGCCGCGACGAAGCTCCCTGAATCGGTGCCGGGCGGATCCACGCGGTACTGCAGCTCGAGACCGGCCGACGGCGCCGCGCCGGCACCGACGCCGTACTGCGTCACCTCGTCCCGGTGCTCGTGCGCTGATGCAAGCCAGCACCGTACCTTCTGGTCGACCGCGACGTCCGGCGGCGCGCCGCGGTACAGGGCCAGCGAGCCGGCCGGGAAAGGCGAGGCGGGCTGCTCGGCCACCGTGACGAGGTCGCGGAACGCGTCGCTCGGGCACTGCTGGACGATCGAGCCGGCCGGCACGACGCACAACAGCGTGAAATCGGCACTCGTGCCGTCGAGCCGCATGAGACGGACCGGCTCGCCCGAAACCCAGCCCTGCACCGAGCCGGCCGGCAGGTAGATAGGACCCGCGTCGGTCGGCTCGCTGATGGTCGGCGAGGTGTACGTCACCGCAGTGCCGGCCGGGTACACGTTCGTCGGCCAGTGATCGAGCTGGACTACGTCGTAGAGTTGGCGCAGGGTCGTAACGGACAGGACGCGGAACGTCTCGCTGCCGATCGTCACCGTGCCGCCCGTGTTCCACCCGGCCGCTGAATCCAATGTCACGCGGATGGCCGGCAAGGCCGAATTGCCGTTGCGGAACTCATCGACCAGTTCGCTTACCAGTGTCACGCCCGCCGGCGCGATGTTGTAGGGCCAGTCGAGCACGAGTCGGGTCTGCCCGAATCGCCCGCCGGCGGCAACGGCCTTAAGCTGCCGGATCACCTCCTCGATGTCGAACGCGTCCGCCCCAACGCTCGGCTCGTAGTGGAACTTGATCCACACGATCTGCTTCTTGGTCGTTGGCAGCCCGTCGCAGACAGGTAGCGGCGTGCGTAGGGCCTGGTCGCGGTAGTAGGCGACGCACATACCGTCAGCAAGCGGAACGAACCAGAACCACGCCCACCACGACGTAAGAGCGACGTTGTTCGACGGGCCGGCGTACGCCCCAAAGTTCATGATCACGGGCGTGTACGGCACGATGACGACGCTCTGGAGATCGGTCAGGAGGTTGAACGTCGCGCGGAACCGCTTCCAGTTCGTCGCGCCGCTCTGGGTCGGCTCCTCGGCCGTCCACTCGAGCTGTTGGTTTAGGAGCGGCACGAACCCGCTCACTCGCAGGGCCTGGAAGTTGATGAACCCGCCGAACTCGGCCTGGTTGCCGAGCATCGCCTCGGACACGCTGCCCTCTACGTTCACCATCAGGTCTATCGTGAAGCTGAGCCGCGGCAAACCGCTCAGCCCGCTCGCACCCGCCAGGATGCGGAGCGACTCGATTGAGTAGGACCATGCGGGCAGGTACGCGGCCCGCGCCGCGCCGGCCTGGGCGCTCGAGCGGTACGACAGCCGCACCTGGTGGGCGAGCGACTGGTGCACCGCGTCCATCTGATCCTGGGACCGTCGGGTGCCGGGCAGGCACGTGGCGTCGTTCGCGGTAGTGGCCGGCACGTCGTAGTTGTAGGTGCCACTCGCCGGCGGCCGCTGGCCGGCCGGGATGCTCCCGTCCCATACACCGATGTTCGTGGGATCGGTGAATACTGCCAGAGGCGGTGACGGGTTCGACCGCGCGTCGTAGTTCACCTGGCAATAGGCGATCGACCGCTCTTGCGGGAATGCGGCGAAGTCAGCGCTGGGCACCTTCGCGCACACCCAGAGATCCCACCGCACCTGGCCGTGGTTGCCGTCGGCGCGATCGAGCGGTCCCCAGGCGCGCAGCCGCTGGAGATCGGATGGCCGCACGGTGATCGTCCACCGCTCGGTGTAGGGGGCGGCCGGCGTGATGGCGGTGACGTCGATCACCTTCTCGCTGGCCCGGTACAGCTGATAGGCCGGCGCCTCGTTCCAGAACAGTTCCTGCGTGGCCGGGTCGGCGATTCCGCCCTGCACGAAGATCCGCTTCTCGATGGCCACCGCGTTGCCGTGCAAGCCGAGAGCGTCGTACTGGACGAGCGGTCGCACGCGGTGTTGCCAGCGGGATCGCGCGGTCACCTCCGGGCCCACCTGAGGGGTCAACCCGGTCTCGATGGGCAGCTCGACGCCGGCGTCGGCCAGGAGCTTCATGTCGTCGAGCACTTCCGGGTCGTGGAAGAGCGCGACGGCGGGGTTGAACCGCGTCGGCGGATCCGGGTAGTTCGCCAGGGCATCGGCCGGCTCGCGCGTCATGAGCGCCCACGCCCCTTGGACCGCGATCTCGAGCTGCATCACCGGGTCGAGCGGGTCTGTCGCCACCGTGCTGGCTGACATGGTGAGGAGCGGCGGGGTGTTCACGTCGTACCGCTCGATCGAGATCGTGCCGGTGAGGTCCTTGTTGCCGCCGTCCGAATCCCAGAGCTTGAGCGTGTAGGTGACCGCGGCCGTGCCGGGGTTCAGCGTGTCGTTGACGTACACTTCGGGCAGCTGGCTGTGCGGGTCGTCGATCGACCAGGTGAGTATCCATGTGTCAGCCGACTTCCGCACGAGCTCGTAGTGGCTGGGGGCCTCGGCGGTGAGCGTTTCTTGCTGGAGTGTGCCGTCGAATGCCTTCGGGTAGCTGATCTCGAGGCTCGGGAACCCGAACACGGAAGTTTCGTGATTCGCCGGAGTGACTTGGAGCGGGATGATGTCGGTGGAGGTGATATCCCAGACGATCGAGAACCGCTTGCGGCCGATCTTGCCCTGCGGGCTGGCCTGGACGACTTTGAGCGAGCTGCTCGGCATGCCGAACAGGGTAGTCGGGCCGCTTAGGTATTGACGAAGATGGGGTGTGGGTTGCGCTCGAAGAAGCGACGACGTTTCTTGCGTGTGTTGGTCAGCGGGCCCATGGACGCGTCGGCTACGCCGGTGCCGGTGACACCGCCATTTCCCTGGGCGACGTACACGACCGTCGCCAGGGCGGTGCTGCTGGCGATCGCTCCCCCGACCGGACCGGGGGCGTACATGGCAACGTCGCTGGCCGCGCCGGACAGGACCGCACCGCCCCCGACCGGTGGCGCGAATATGAGTGAGGTGAGGGCCGCACCGGACGTGATCACTCCGCCCGCGGTGGCGAACGGATAGATGGCGGCGACGATCGCGGAGCTGCCCGACGCGGCTCCGCCCGCCCCGGATTCGTTGTATGCGGAGGCGTCTCTGGCCGACGTGCCTGCGACAACGCCCCCGCTCGGCACCGGAAGGTAGGTCGTGGTGACGCCGGCCGTGTTCGCTGCGACGGTGCCGCCAGCCGCGGGAGGCACGTAGTCAACGGTCACGAGAGCGGATCCGGAGATGCTGACCCCGCCGCTCCCGGTGTATGTGCTGTCGTTCTCAACCGAGACTATCGCCTCGCCGCTGGTGACCGCGCCGCCGGCGGGCGGAGGCGAGTAGGTGGCAGAGACATCGGCAACACCGCTGGTGACCGCGCCGCCGGCGGGCGAGATGGTGGTCACGACCCCGCTGTCAGACTGGCCGCCCGCAGTGACCCCGCCCGCCCCGGTCTCATCGAAGACTCGCCAGGTTGAGTTCAGCCACCAGGTTTTCCAGGCGACGGGCACGGCTGCTCCCAGTACGGCGCGAATGGCTTCTGTGCTCGCAGCACGCCGCGGATCATCGACACCGGCTCACGCTGGCGAATGTCCGGGTTCGTGGTGTCCGGAAAGAGCTTCCAGTCCTCGAGCACCCAATCGAACGGGGGGCGGTAGTCCGGGATCGCCCCGCCCACCGTGTAACTCTGCTGCGCGAGGTACAGGAAAGTGTACTCGCTGATGGCGCGGGAATGCGTTGGGTCCGCCCACGTCCAGATGCTCGTGTGGTACGGCGACTCGAAGTAGAGTCGCGCGCCGGGCTTCATCACCCGGTAGAGGTCGCCCCAGAACAGGAACCACTCCGCCAACTCGCCCTGTCGCCCAATGTGCTCGAGCACGTGCATCGCGAAGGCGATGTCAACCGAGTCGTCCTGCAGCGCGATGTAGTCGCGTCCGAGCTTGCAGAGGACGTCTGGATGCACGCTCTCGGCGTCATCCAGGTGCAGCACATGCACGCCGGTCGGCTTGCTGCTGTCGTCCATCTCGAAGTCCGCGGCCCACGGCGGAAGTTCTTTTGTCCGGCCGCACCCGAGATTGAGTGCGGTCATTGCTTCCATGAACGGAGCATCCCCTTCTTGGTGGGCGGCGATTGCGCCGGCTCTTCCCACTGCGCGGCACCAGCGGCTGGGATCTCTCCGAACGGCACGTCCGTCACGAGTTGCGTCGTCCAGTTGTCGCCGCGCCGTATCGGCCACAGCACGACTTCGGTGATGTGACCGAACGGCACGTCCAGATCGCACCACAGCGTGAAGCCAGCCGCGCGTAGTTTACGGCAGAAATCCAGATCGTCGCCCCAACCATCCTTGTGCCCTTCGATTTGACCCAGCGTCCACCACGGGTCACTCATCGCTTCGAGCACGTGGCGGCGCACGAGCAAGCCGCCCGATGTGGCGGCTTTGACCATCACGAGCCCCTTATCGCCCGTACGAAACGGGCGCGGGTAGGCCCAGCCGCGGTCGTCCTGGTCTTCGTAGATGAGTGGTGGAAACGGCGCCTTGCGCTGCAGCGATATACCGACGACCGCGTCGACGTTCCGCTCCAACAATCGCCTCAGCACGGACGGACCGAACAGCAAATCGTCGTCGAGGTAGAACACCCATTCGGCGGTCGTTTTGAGCGCCTGTCGGGTGATCTCGTTGCGGTTGCCTGCGGCGCTGGGGCCGCGTACGGACATCGGAACTACGCCAGGCACGGTCTCGAGGTGAAGAAGTGCGTCCCAGAATCCTGACCAGCGTCCTTGCGTCGCGCAGGGTACTCCGATTACCCCGGTAATATTGCTCACCGCGAATCCTCCTTGATTACGGCCACGGCGACTCGTAGCAGATAAGTGTCTGCATGAACGTGTCGGTCGAGGCGACGTTCGCGGCAGGGTACCACAAAACGCCGGGAGGGATAACCATCGTTCCGTCAAACCACTCGATGAGGGAATACGGGCCCTGCGTGTTGTTCGTGCCCGGTGTGGCTTGCGAGAACTGACTCCATCGCGCGAGCGTGCCGGCGGCAGAGAGGGTGACAGCGGACCCGGCCTTCGCGTTCCCCGCATAAGACGAGCCGAGAATTTGTGACTGCATCGTGAGCGCCGTAAAGACCTGAACCTTGGCCGGGGATGCGCCGATGTCTGAGCCTGTGCCAGAGACGTAGTAGTACCCGAACGACCCGGCCGCGCCAGATGTGGCGACGTACCCGAGAATGAACGCGACCGGCACAATGCTGTACGGATTTCCGGCCGGGTTCCAGATCGCGAACGTGACACCGTTCGTCGTGGTGTTGATCGGGATTGCCGCGGCCGTCGTGAGCGATGCTGCCCACAACTGCCGGTTGTACGTCTGCTGGTAGAACCGGCCGTGCAGCTGCGAGATGATTCCCTCGCCCTGCGGCCCGCCCAACCAATCGTAGCTCCTGTTCGGTGTAACGCGGGTTTGGGAACCGGCAAGTGTTAGGCACGCTACCTGGACGTTCGGCATGTGTCATCCTCTGTTACGCGACCCAGCACATTAAATCTTCCACCGAGTCCTTCAGGTTGTTGACACGCACGGCGATCGCGTTCGCGACCTTCAATTCGACTAGAATGTCACGCAACACGCAGAGCACATTTTCGTGATTCACAGAGAGCGGATTGCTCGGCACCCCAAGCTGGGAGCCGCCCGCGTCGATCAAGAACACGCCTTCCGGGTTGTACGTTACCAGACCATCCGCGGTCACGAGTACGACCGAATACATCGGCAGCACTTGCGTGCCCGATGAGTTCGGCGGCAGTGTAAGGCCAGTTACGGTCATGGCGCGGGGATCCAGTTCGGGTCAGCGTTCGCCAGCCATGCCGCTGGCATCTCCTCGCGTTCGGTCACCGGATGCAGATCGATACACGCGGCCGGGTTGAGGGCGATGTTGGTGCCGCCGACCATGCTTAGGATGTTCGTGCCGGTCGCCGACATCGGCAGGATGCGGGTCGGTGCCCACGCGCCCAGTCCGTCCTGTCCCTCGCGCACGTACGTACCGACAAAGCACTCGTCCGCTGTGCGGTGCCCGATGGCCCTGAGCGAGAGTAACTCCACTTCGCTCAGGCCGATCACGTCCTTGAACTTGACGCGCTGGCCACTACGGAAGCCGACCCACTTGTCGTTCACTTTCACCGCCACCATGCACCTCTCATTCGAGCCCGAACTTCGGCGTGATGTTGAGCGTGTCCCCGCTGCTCAGGTTCTTGGGAGTAACGGAGAAGATCTCCGCGAACTGAAGCACGGCGCTCGACGCGCCCACGACGTAGTAGCCGTAGATCGACTGCGTGCTCGTCGGGCTCCAACTCTGCGGAGTGCCGGGGTTGTACCGGCTCGACGTGACACCGCCGGCCGTCGACGCGTTCTCCCACGTGCTTCCGGTGCGCGTCCGCGTGAGCGTCTTGGGGCTGTAGCCCGTGAACGTGGCCTCGGTGTAGGTTCCGGCCGTGTCGCCCTCGCCAGGGGTGACGTTGTTGGAGTAGAGCTTGAGCGTCCAGTTCTGGCCGTTCGCCAGGAGATCGTTCAAAAGCTCGACCTCACCTACATCCGGGACCAGCAGCGTCATCGTGGGCTCTCTCTGTTCACGCGACCGCAACCATTTTCAAGGCCCGTTCTACCATCGCCAGGGTGTCGTCAGGCCGTAATCGCCCCTGGACGGTCACCGCCCGTGCACGTGCCTCCTCGTACCTCGCGAGCACGCGTTCGACCGCGCGCGACCATGCGCCCACGTCACTGAGCCGCTTGAGCGACACGTACGTAGCCGCGTGCTCGAGCGACTCGCGCAGCCCATCGGTTGCCGAGGCCACGACCGGGATCCCGGCGCACGACGCCTCCACCGCGGCCATGCCGTATGACTCGTAGTCGCTCGGCGCGATCAGCACCCGCGTCTGTTCCCACACACGCCGCATGTCCTGCTGGTTCGGCCAGATCGTGACGTTCGGCATCTCCTGAACGATTTGATCGCCGTATGCCCCCTGGACGCCGAGGAACGTCCAGTCCGGGTGCCGGCGGGCGAGCGAGTAGAAGATGCCAGCCCCCTTGTGCCGCGTCAGATTGACCAGCGTTACGTGCTCGCCCGTGCGAGTCACCTGGTGATCCGCCGCGCGGACGACCGGATAGGCGACGAGCCACGGAGAATCGAGATCGCGCGGCTCGAACACGTCCGTTCCCCAGCGACCCATCGCTGTGGTCTGCTCGACCCAATGGCTGTTGATGATGAACAGGTTCGCGCCGCTGATACCGTGGTATGCCAGCTGCCAGTGATTGTGCACGACGTGGGCGATCGGCCGGCGGTGCCTCGTGCACGACTCATGCGCCTCGCGCGAGTGATCGAGGTGAGTCAGGGCGATGTCGGCCCAGTGCTCCGTGAGCCGTTCGTGGTTCTGGAACGGCACTACCTCGACGCCGTCGATCGAGTAGGGGGAGCGGCTGGTGTCACAACAGACGCGCACGAGGTGCCCGCGTGCGGCGAGGTGGCGGAGTATCTGGTGGACGTACACCTCGCCGCCCGCGCGCCGCTCGGGCACGTACAGGTGCAGGACGGCCAGTACGCGGAGCCGCTCGCTGCGGAAGTCATCGCGGCGGACCGGCTGCGTGGCCGACAGGTAATTTCTCGCGGGTTGCACGCGGGGATGCTACCCGCGTGCGTTACTGCGGGTCCGAGCCGGCCGGCGGCTCGCCCGGTCCCGCAGCCTTGTCCGCCTCGATCAGCCGCGCCAGCAGCTGGACCTTGTTTCCGTCCGTGGGCAACTGCCGCTTCTCGAGCTCGGCGACCAGCTGTGCTTTGGTCAGCGTGTCGTGGGCGGTCGCATCACCCGTCTCGGGCTCCCCGGCCGGCGGCGGCGCGGCCGGCGGCAGGATCTCGTAGCCCGGGATCGTCGCGAACCGCGCTGCGTCCTCGTCCGACACGCCCTCGGCGACCCCTCCGATGAAAGTCCACTCGGTCTGTGACACCGTGACCACCACTCGTTCCTGGCGGAACGCCGCGCACCGGACTGTCGCCATAACCAACCTCCTTGCTGATGAAACTGTCCCGGCTGCGGCTCACGGCCGGCAGCCGGGACAGTGGATAGTCACTCAACGCGTCCCGCCCGGTTAGCCGGCGTTGTACGGGCCGGCGTTCAGGATCAGCACGTGCTTCTTCTTCGCCACGAGGATCGGCCCGGTGCTGTACAGCAGCAAGAGGAACCGAAGCGTGGTGCCGGTCATCGGCAGCGGCAGCTTCATCAGCGGGCAGAGCAGCCGCATGTCGATCGAGTCCTCCGGACTCATGTCGCTCACGAAGACGCGATCCGTCTTCGGCAAGAACAGGTTCATGTCGACGAACGGGTCGTCGACGCCGTCGACCCACGGCGCCTCGTCGATGTAGTACCACGGGCCGGTGAGGTTACCCTTTTCCGACCGGTAGATGCGGTAGCCGCTCACGCCGGTCTTGTTGGTCTTCGACCACACTCCGGCGCCGTGATCGATCTTGAGCGCGACCACGTTGGTGGATGTGGCCGCGGCCGTGCCGCTGGTGAGCGGCGCCGACTCGCCCTCCGGGTTGAACGCGGTGATCTTGTACGTGTAGTTACCGTCGTCCGCGGCCTTCCAGTAGCTGACTTCGGTGCCCGCCACCGCGCGGACGGTAATCCCGCCGTCGGTCGGAGCGACCGGGGCATTGGCCCCCATGGCGCTTGTTGGTGCCTGCCTCGTCGAAATCTGGGTCAGCTTGCCCGGCCGATACTTGATCGGCCCGTACAAGCTGTTGAAGCCGATCGGCTGCACGCCGTGGAAGAAGCTGCCCGGTTCCTGGATCGCCCGAGCCGTGAGTTCGGTCTTGCGCGAGGCGTTCAGGTAGTTCGACAGGCTCGACATCACGGTCGTCGGCAGGTATGCGTGGTCGGCGGTCCCGTGGTTGTCGAAGATGGTCTGCGCTGCCTTGTTGAGCGTCGGGTCGTCGAGGTAGGCCCCGCGCAGGTCGATGATGTTGTCGGACCCGGCCATGGCGGTCGGGAACCCGGCTCCGCCGAGGATCTGGATCTCGATGCCGTCCGGGGCATTGGTGTTCGTATAGTTACGCGCGAACATGAGCGATCGCTCCATGTTGCGCAGGATCTGGAGGGTGCCCGAGTAAACATGTTTGGCCTCGGCCTCCCCGCTCACGCCCTCGGGGCCCGGCTGGATGTGCATGAGGGTGATCGGGTGCTGGACTTCCCG
>JBGPMX010000119.1:0-9759 GCA_041487215.1 Planctomycetia bacterium
CTGATCTTGACCGGAGATGCGGGCGAAGCGCTCGAGATCTATTACGCCATCTTCCGCCTGCGCGAGGAGGGACACCAGCCCGAGGTGGCGGCCCCGTCGGCCAAGCCGATCCAGGCCGTCTTACACGACTTCGAACCGGGGCTGGACACGTACGTCGAGCGGCCCGGCTACCGAGTGCCGGTGGATCGCACGTTCGAGGATGTGGACCCGACCCGCTACGACGGACTGCTCATCCCCGGCGGCCGGGCGCCCGAGTACATCCGCAACCGGCCGGCGGTGCGGCGCATCGTGCAGCATTTCTTCGAGACCGACAAGCCGGTCGGCGCCATCTGCCACGGCGTTCAGGTGGTCGCCGCGGCGCTGGCCATCGGCGGGCGCGACGTCACGTGCTACGGCGAAGTGGCCTGCGAGATGGAGCAGGCGGGTGCGCGGTATCACGACAAAGAGGTCGTCGTGGACGGCAACCTGGTCACCTCGCGGACCTGGGCCGACAACCCCTACTGGATGCGCGAGTTCCTCAAACTGCTGAACGCACGGTAGCCCTCGTTCGCCGCTCGCGGCCACGGCTGACCGACCGCACCCTACGTTTCGACGGCGCTGGTCACGATCTCCCGCTTGCCAACCCCTTCACCCCCCGACCCCTCTCCCCGGACCCCTCTCGCCACGCTCGCCGCTGTGATCCATGGGGTGGCAAGCGTGGTGCGAGGGGAGTAGGAATCGACCGGATGGACCGGATGGAGTCGGTGCAAGCCGCGCACACGCTTGTCCGTCCGGTGCACACTTGCCCGCCGGGTCCCCCCTACTGTCCCATCGGTCGCGTGCGTGGCTCGTTGCCGAGCATCGCACCGTTCACCACGCCGGTGAAGAAACGGATTGCCGGCTCGGTCAGATCGTGCAGCGGCACGGGCACCGCCACCGGGTCGTTCAGCGTGCCGTTGAGGTGGATCTTCACCAGCCGCTGCTGCAGGTAGTCGATCGCTCTGCGCAGCGTGCCGAGCACCGGGATGTCGCGCGGGATCGGCGTGGAAGCGTTGCCGACCACCTCCAGCTTGATCTGCCCGTCGAGCGTCACGACCCCTTGCCCATAGAGCTGGGCGGCGGCGCCGGAGAGCCAGAACTCATCGAGCGTCAGCGTGCGGTCCTTGAGCGTCGCGCGGCGCACCTCGCCGTCGCGAAACGCTCCCGACTTCGCCAGGTTCAGGTTCATCACCTTCGCCAGCGCGGCGAAGACGGGGACCGGCCAGAGGTTGGCGTCACTCACCCGCAGGTGCATCTCGCCGGTCGCATCCTGCGAGCCGCGGTCGGTGCCGCGCAGCTGCATGTCGCCGCTGAGCGTGCCGACCACCGGGTGCGGACTGGCGAACACCGACCGGGCGACGGTCGCCAGATCGAGCCCGGTGAACCGGACGTTGGTTTCGTACTGCGCCGGTTCGGCGAGGCGGATGAGCGCGTCGGCATCGAGCGTTCCGCGGTTCGCACGCGCGTTGCGCAGCCGGATGAGCACCTGCTGCCGGCCGGCTTCGACGGTGCCTTCGCCTTGGGTGATTGGCAGACCGGCGAGAAGCGCCGCTTCCAGCACGTAATCGCCGGTTCCGGAGATGGCCTTGGGCGCGTTTGGGCGCGGCAGCAGCAGGCGGCCCCGGCCGGAAATCTTGCCGCGCGCCTTGCCGGCCACCGCCGGCCAGGCTTCCGCGAGCCGCACGAGCTCGATCTTGTCCACGCGATCGAGCGTGATGTTGGCCCAGGTCGGCGCGCCCGGGGACAGATCGAAAAGCACGCGGCCGCGCGCCGTGCCGCCCCAACCCGTGGCCGCGCAGTCGTCGAGCCACAGCTTGGATTCGGACCAGGTGAACCGGGTCTCGAGCGAGTCGATGACCGGAAGCCCTGGCAGGCCGAGCCGCGTGACGCGTGCCTTGCCGGATCCGACCGTGCGGCCGGTCTCCGGATCGATCCGGAACTCGCCGTCCATCACCAGCCGGCCGCGCGGCGTGCCGCCAGGCGGGGCCGCCGGGGCCGAGCCGGCATCGCGTAGCGCCTGTTCGAGATCCAGGGACTCGCCGGCAACGCGGATGACCGCGGCCGGGGCCTCGCCGTCACGCACGAGCTCGACGGACCCGTGCAGCTCGCCCGCCGCCAGACGCACGGACCAGCGTGGCACGCGGCGCTCGTCCCCCTCTTG
The DNA here is from genome assembly GCA_041487215.1 of Planctomycetia bacterium. Classification (GTDB taxonomy): domain Bacteria; phylum Planctomycetota; class Planctomycetia; order JALXBF01; family JBGPMX01; genus JBGPMX01. The sequence goes on from JBGPMX010000119.1 coordinate 2,180, forward strand.
CTCGTAACGGAGCACGCCCTGGGCGCCCGGCAGGTTGTTCCACCACAACCGCGGCGCACGCAGCTCGGCAGTGAACACGGGCACGCCGCCGGCCTCGAGCGGGCGGGAGAACTCGAACGTGCCGCTCGTTTTGCCGCGCACTCCGGACAGGCCGGTCGCCCATGCGGCGGCCAGCTGGTCCGCCTCGACCCCCTGCCAGTCCCCCTCGAGGGTCAGCCGGGCGGGGTCCGAGTGGCCGCGCGCGGGCGCCTGGCTACCGGGGGCGGCGGCGACTCCGCTTGCCCACTCCCATCGCCCGCGTGCCTGGACCTTGCCGCCGAACACGTCCAACTCGGCACCGTCGAGATCGAGGCCCCGGCCGACGCGCTGGTAATCCAGGTGAACGTCGCCCAGAACCCGGCGGCCGACGACCAGGCGGTGGATCGTGGCGCTCCCCCCCACGGCTAGATCCTCGGGAACGAGCGTGCCGGCGACGACTCCTGTCGCCTCGATCTCACCCGCGACGCCGGTTTCGGCTTCTTCCCCGGGGGTCGTCTCCCGCGACGCGTGTCGCAGGGGCGTCGGCAGCATCCGGAAGGGAGCACGGATGGTGTAAGGAGGGCGCGTATCGAGCGTTACATCGCCGTCGAAGATCGCTCCATCGTGTTCGGCGGTCGCCTTGGCAAGCCGGATCGTTCGCCGCTCGCAGCTCAGTTTGCCGGCGAGCACGTCGAAGTGAGCGTCACCGAAAACCGCCTGGTGGATCTCGATCGGGCCCTCGCACGCCCATTGTTCGCTGTCGGCCCAGGCGTCGAGCGGCACAGCGAACCGGAGGGTTCCCGCGGTCCGGCCACGCACGTGAGCCGTGGCTTCGCCGGCGAGCGCCCAGACATCGGCGAGCTCGATGTCTTCGAGCCGCAGTGACCCCTGGACAAATGTGTTCGGGGCCAGCGGCAGCTCGGCGCTCGCGGTCCAGCGCCCGTCTCCCCACCGGAACTCGAGCTCCTTGAGTGTCATCCATCCATCGCGAACCTCGGCGTGCAGCTCGATCGGATCGTTCTCGGGCGCGATGAGCACCTGGCCGTCGAGGCCGCCGGACCAGGTGCCGGGATCGCGCGTGCCGGCGAGTACCAGCGTGCCGTTCAGCCGCGGGTCGGACGCGGCGGCGCGGGCGAACATCGCGCCGGTGAGCGGAACGAGCGGCAGGCGGCGGGCCCGAGCCGTCAGTTTGAAGTCACGCGGCTCGGCGGCCTGGATCGTGCCCGACGCGTTGAGCTCGCCACCGGCCAGCTCTCCCACCAGCCCGTGAACGCTCACGCCGTGCCGCGTCACCTCGACACGTCCGGTGACCTGCTCGATACGCGCCGCCACACTGGGCACCTGAAGGCTGCCGTGCTGCGGATCGATCAGCACCTGGTAGGCGAGCGGCTCCGGGGCTGCCGGGTCCCAGGTGACATCGGCATCTACGCTGATAAGACCGGTCGGCCGAAAACGGTCGGCCAGCGTTTGCCAGCGGGGTCCGAGCCAGTGGGCCTGTTCCGGCTGCAGCTCGAGCGACGCGGCGCGGGCGCGGGTGTGCAGCCGGCTCGTCGCACGCTGCCAGGTCCCGGAGAATCGCCACTCGCCCCAAAGCGGATCGCTCAGCTCGCCGCTGAACTCAATCCCGGCATCGTCGGGGGACTCCTTCAGGTCGGCCCGGACATGCTCGATGTGTTTCGTGGTCTGGCTTGTGAGGTTCCCGGCGCGGCGCAGCTCCAATCGGCCGTTCTCGATGTGGACGGGGATCATGCGCGCCGGGTCGTTGTCGGCGCTGCGCAAGGGGGGAGAGAGCGACCAGCCCCCCGTGGCGTTTTCCGAGACGACGAGCACGGGATTGTAGAGCGTGATGGCGGCCGGGTCGAACTGGGGGTGCCAGAGGCTGCCCCAGGAGCCGGAGACCTCGGCACGGTCCACGGCGGCGAGGACCGGCGAGCGCGCGGAGGCGGACTCGTGGAGCCGGATCCCGCGGAGCCGCAGGACGCCGCCGATCGGAAAGGCGGCGGTGTCGAGTTCGATATATCCGTCGTAGTGCTGCCCCAGGGCGGTGAGCACGGCGCGGCGCGTGAGCCGAGCCCGGTACTGGTAGGCGATGGCAACGAAGCCAGCCAGCAAGGCGAGGAGGAAAAGCGATCCAAAGACGATGGAGCGTCGCGTTCGCTTCATGCTCAGCGACTGAGAAGACAGTGTTGAGGGAGACGGGCGGCACGGCCGATCATGGATCCGTCCAGGACCGGCGAGCGATTCGGTCTAGGGCGCCGAAGTGCTGTTCCCCGGAGGGGCTTGCGACGCGTGCGTCTCGTGGCGCAACGCGTCCGGCCGCTTGCCGTGGATCTGCTCGTAAACCTCTTGACGATGCACGTCGATCTCGCGCGGGGCATCGATGCCCAGGCGAACCTTATCTCCGCGGATTTCCACGACGGTGACCTTGATCACGTCGTTGATCACGATGCTTTCGTTCTGTTTCCGTGTAAGAACTAGCATGCCAGGCCATTCCTCTCGAAAGGCTTCCGTGTTACCGCCCGTCGCCGTTACACCCGAAACGACCTAGTTTGGCGGGCGAACTTTTCCTAATGCTTTGAGGGGCACCCTATTACACTAGTACAATGTACTCAACAGGAACGGCCGGGTCAAGGGTATGGCAATCAGATCGGAGAACCGCCGCCGATTTTTTGGGGATCGCGGGGTCGGTAGGGGGTCCGCACGCAGCCTCTTGCGCGGCTTGCTGTTAAGACGAATCACCGCGTCCCGCGACAGGCTCCGAAGTGGTCCCGGCATCCCGTGCCGCGGCACGGCGCCGTCGCCAGACGTCCAATCGCCGCCGGATTTCCGCTTCCGCGCCGCGATCCGCCGGTCGGTAGTACTCCCGGTCGATGGACAAGTATTCCTGGTCCGACCACCCCTCGGGGTAATCATGCGAATACTGGTAGCCTTCGCCGTGCCCGAGCCGCTCGGCCCCGGGGTAGTGGGCGTCACGGAGGTGCACGGGCACTTGAGCGGTGCGCCCCTCCCGCACATCGCGTCGCGCCTCGCCGATGGCGACGGTCGCCGCGTTACTCTTGGGGGCGCAGGCAATGTAGGTGACCGCCTGAGCTAGCGGCAGCTGGCATTCCGGCAGGCCGACGAACTCGGAGACCTGGAGGGCGGCGTTGGCGAGCACGAGTGCCATCGGATCGGCGTTGCCGACGTCTTCGGCGGCACAGATGACCACTCGGCGCGCGATAAACCGCGAATCTTCTCCGGCTTCGAGCATGCGTGCCATCCAGTAGAGTGCCGCGTCCGGATCGTTGCCGCGCATGCTCTTGATGAACGCGCTGGCCACGTCGTAGTGCGTGTCCCCTGTCGGGTCGTACTCGAGCGCCTTACGTTGGATCGAGTCTTGGGCGAGGGCGAGGTCGAACACGACGGGCCGGATCTCCGTGGAGAGCACGCCGACCTCGAGCGCACTGAGGGCCCTCCGCGCGTCGCCGTCGCAGGCCTCGGCCAGGAAGTTCGCGGCCTCATCGGTCAGCTGGACCTCGACGGCCCCCAGCCCGCGCTCGCGATCGGCCAGTGCGCGCTCGAGCAGCGCCCGGATCGCCGCGCGCGACAGCGGCTCGAAGCGGAAGATCTGGCTCCGGCTCACTAGCGGCGAGTTGACGGCGAAGAACGGGTTCTGGGTCGTCGCCCCGATGAGGATCACCACCCCCTCTTCGACGTCGGGCAGGAGCACGTCCTGCTGGGCCTTGTTGAAGCGGTGCAGCTCGTCGACGAACAGGACGGTACGGTGGCCGTCTCCGGTCAGGCGGTCTCGTGCCGCGTCGAGGACCTCGCGCAGTTCCTTGACCGACGAGGACGCGGCGTTGATCGCGGTGAACACGGCGCGTGTGTGCGCCGCAATGACGTGCGCCAGTGTGGTCTTACCCGTGCCGGGCGGTCCGTAGAAGATGAGCGAGCTCAGCCGATCGGCCTCGAGCATGCGGCGTAGCAGCCGGCCGGGCCCGAGAAACGATTCCTGCCCGACAAACTCCGCGAGGTTTCGAGGACGCATGCGGGCGGCGAGCGGCTGAGCGCGTTTCCGGTGCTTTTCTTCCAGAGCGTCGAACAGAGAAGCCATGATGGGGTGCCGCCCGCAGGCGACAAAAAAACCTCCGCCTACTGCCGTGTAGACGTTTTTGAGAACCCGCAATTCATCGTGGGGGCCGCAAGTCCGGGTCGCGTGAGCCGTCCGGAGACGGATATACACTTACCGGACTGGTCTGAGCCCCCAACAGGTCTCTATCGGTTCGTCAAATACTCGTCTATCACGCACATGGCAGAGGTTTAGGTGGCCCGGCTCTGGAACCAGAGCCGGATTACCTTCAGACATGCTAGCAATCGGTCGGCCGCGCAACAAGAGGGGGCGGACGTCCCCGAGCGCGGCCGAGGGCGGGCGGGGACTCAGGGCAAGCGGGGCTCGCGTTGCCCGAGCTCGCGGATGCGATCGCGCAGCTTGGCCGCGCGCTCGAAATCCTCGCTCTGGATCGCTTGGGCGAGCTGCCGCTGGAGCTTGTCCAGTGGGTCGAGCGGCCGGTGGCGGTCAATCTCGTCACGCCAGCGTTTCAGGAACTTGAACTCGGCGCACTGGTCCTCTTGCTCCTCGAGCTCGTGCTCGACCAAAAACTGCCGGATGCCGCTGATGCCCTCGTCGACGATCTCGAGCGCCTCGCGGTAGCGTTTCGCCTCGTATACCGTGGTCGCTCGGGCGCGCGTGTTCATCATCGTCGTGTACGGGCGATACTGGTCGAAGCGCCACTTCTCCTCGTCGCTGGTCGCATAGCGCCGCGCGAAGGCGAACAGCCGCAGGTTCCGCCTGGTGTCGCGGTCCGCGAGGTCGTAGCGGCCGAGATGGAAAAAGCTCAAGTACCGGTAGTAGTACTGCACTCCCTCGCGTAGCAGCTCGTCGCAGTCCGCCTCGACGAGCTGGAACGACCCTTTTGATCCCGCGTGGTCGTGCTCGGCCGCGCGCGCCTCGTAGTGCTCCAGCAGCGATTCGTGGCCGTGTGGCCGGGTGCCGTCGGGGCGGCCATCCATTTCCATTTGCAACAGCCCGAGCTCCACGCGCATCTGCACCTTGTCCCGGCCATCCAGCCCGCGCACGATGCGCACGCTCACCGTTCCGGGTTCGAAGTCCCACCCCTCGATATTGGGCTGGATGTCCTTGGTCACTTGGGTCTCCTTGCAACACCGGACATTCCCCGTGCGCGGCAAAACAGAACGGGCTCGGTCCGGAGACCGAGCCCGTGGAGTGGTTTTGTGCGTCACGGGAACGCGGCCCGTGCGGCGTGCCCGCATTGCTTACTCATCGCTCGTTTCGTGCACCATCGGTTCTAGTTCTTTGGTGTTGCGCTCGACGGCCAGGACGATCGTGCGCTCTTCGATGCCGTCGGCCGACGAGGCGGTCACCGGGATGATCTGCCGCTTGTCGGGCAGGGCGAACCGCATGGTGAACGTGCCGTCGGGGCGGAGCTGTACTGGCTCGCCCTGGAGCATGACGTGGGCGTTGGGGTCGCTTGCGCCGTAAACGATCAGTTCGGCGTCCACCTTGAACCAGAACTTGCGCTTGCGCTCTTTCTGCATCGCGCCGGCGCCGAAGCTGGTCACGGCGCCCGACCCCATGGGCCGGCGTAGCCGCTCCTCGAAGAGCTGCTTCAGCTCGAGGCTGCTCGAGCCTCCGTCGTAACCGCCCGACATCGCGTAAATCTTCTCGAATTGCTCCTGTACGCTCACCCAATTCTCATCGACCGTGTCGCTCACGCCGGCCCGTGGCGTGGTAACGACGTTCGAGCGTGCGACGGCGTAGAACCGGCCGTTGCGGCCGAGATAGCCGATATCGATGCGGTACGAGTGGGGCGGATCGGATACGTCCAGGTACCAGTTGCTCACCCCGCCGTGGATTTCAATGTCGCGCACGTGCCGCTCGGCACTCGACGTGGTGTCTTCGGCACTGACGTCGAGCACGCGCAGGACGGGCTTGGCGCCGTGCCAGTCCTGCCGCAGCGCGGCTTCCGCCCGCTCCACCGCCGCACGCGTGATCTCCCAGTAGGCGTGCAGCCAGTAAGGATCGCGGACCATCACCACGATGCGATCCTTGGTGTAGCCATGGGGCAGGCCCTTGGACGAGCCCCGTGCGATGTTCTTCGCGGATGCCAGCTCGAGCGCCGCCGAATGCGCCGCAGCACGCGCGACGCTGCGCTTCGCAAGCGCTGCTCGGGCCAACCGGCTCCGGGTAGAGTCCCGCTTGGTCCCGTTGCGGTGAGCGCCGTTTCGGAGCGAGCCGTTGCGGTGGGAATCGTTGCGGTGGGTGCCGTTGCGGCTGGTGCTATTCCGCGGGGCGGAGAGCGCCTTGACCAGCTGCTCCTTCCGCATCGCGTGCCAGCCAGGAATCTTGCTCTTCCTGGCCATCTCGGTGAGGACTTGCTTGCTGTAGCTGCGAAGCTTCTCCACACTCATACGGGACAACTCCGATCAGGTATGCCCTGCTTGCGGCTGAGCAATGAAAACCGGTAGTCGTCCCTGACGTGCCCTGGCTCGTGTTTAACCGCCCGCCGTCCTGTGTGGGAGGAACTGTCGCAGCGAAACCGGACGACCGCGCTGCGGGCGAACGACCAAACCGGCGGGGACCCGCGCACGGTTGTTCACGGCCGACACAGTGCTCGAGCAAAAAACGCCCAAAAACACCGTTGAACCTGCCTGTAAATCAGGCGACAGCTTACCAGCGTGCCAGAATCGAGTCAACGGCCATTTGTTCCAATGTGTTCGGCTATGGACGGATAATGCGTGAGTTGCATGAGAAACGATCACTACGCGTTTTAACGCCTACCGTCCGGCCTACCCATCTTCTCACCGGTGAGCCTATCATCGGGCGGACTTTCTCAGACTTCGGAACGGAGCAGGCCGGCGCCGGCCAGAGACGAGCGCTCCGCGGCCTATTGGCCGAAGATCACGCGTACGCTGCCGCTGCGAGAGGCGGCACGCAAAGTGCTCTCCGGGGCCGGACGCACGGTGGGCGGCGCGCCGCCGCGTCGCCGGGACAAACGGGCGGCCGAGGCGAACCAGGCGCGGCGGCGAGTCCGGGCGGCATCGCGCGATGCCGCCGCGAATCACGCGGGTCCGGAGGCCGCCGCTACCGCGTCGCTGCGGAAGTATCCGAGCGGATCCGCGCGTCGCGTTCGATGGAGCCGGTGATCTTCACCGTCATGCGCGAGAAGGAGACAAACGCCTGCGGCGCTCGGAAGCGGCAGACAGTTATCGCAGCGGAGTGGCGGCGCGCTCGGAGATTTCTCCCTGTCCGCTGGTTGACAGAGCGCGGGGATGCCACTAGATTTGTCCCCACTTTCCGTTCGAGCCACCAGACCATGCGATCGAAGTTCGATCTGCGCGCGGAACGCCGGAGGCTGCGTTCGCGTGGGAGTGCGGTGCGCAGCGGGTCCACGGGGAACCACGTGGTTCCGCGCCCGAATCTTTGCTGATGCCTCGGGGCTTCTGCGGTGCCCGAACCGAACGGCCGCCCACCGCTGGCTGTGGCGATCGAGTGGGCGCACAAG
>JBGPMX010000120.1:0-9752 GCA_041487215.1 Planctomycetia bacterium
ACCTCGGGCAGCGATCGGACATACTCGACCGTCCCGTCGGTCGAGGCGTTGTCGACGATGATCACTTCATACGGTTCGTCGGTCAGGTCCCAGATGCTCTGAAGGCACTGGCGGGTGTAGGACAGCTGGTTGCAGGTGACGATGACGATCGAGGTGAGGCCGTACGCGGGGACCGGAGAGCGAACGGCGCTCACCAGGTACTGGTAGGCGAAAAACTCCTCGGCTTCCTTAGGCGGAACCTTCCCGAGGCAGAGGCGATCGATGTAGAGGTCTTTCAACTCGCCGCCTTGCTGGACCGCTGCCTTGAAATCCGGGCTCGGCACAAAACTGAGCTGCTCGATGACGAACCCGGCCCGGTAGAAGAGCTTCTCGATCTCGCGACGCGTGAAGAACACCCGGTGTGTGCGGTCGAGGAGTCCCGCCGACTGGTACGTCCAGTTCCCTTCAAGCAGGGCCAGAACCACGCTGTGGTGTCGTACGTTCGGGATACTCGCGATGAGGCGTCCGTCCGGTTTGAGCCACTCTCGAGCGCGGCGCAGGAGTCGTGCCGGGTCGAGAAGGTGTTCGAGCACGTCCCCGCAGATGATCGCATCGAACGATCGCGCATTGAACGGGAGCTCCATCTTCTCGATGTCGCCAACGAGAACTTGGTCGAGACTCTTGGCGGCGAGCGACGAAGCTGATTTGTCCTGCTCGATGCCGGTCACTTCCGCGCTCTGGCGCCGTTTGAGCGATGCCCCGAGCCTTCCTGCTCCGCAGCCGATGTCGAGGATCTTCGACGCCGTCTTCGGCACGAGACCCAGGAGCTCAGGACGGTCGAACTCGAAGTAGCTGCGGTCCCGCGGAGCCGAGTCAGTGCTACCGAATGGTACGCCCTCAGGAACCTGGGCCGTCGTTCGGGAAAGCATCGCATCGGCCTGGCGCAGGATGGCTTCCATGCGGTGCCGGTAGGTATGCCGGGCGAGAGCTTCTCGGTGTCCAGCCAGCGCGATCCGTTCCCGGAGCTCCTCGTCCTTGAGGTAAAACGCGATCTTGTCGAGCAGTTCCTCGGCGTCGCCGTAGGTGACGAGGTGTACGCCTTCCCGAAACAACTCTTCCTGCCCGTTGTCCTTGAGGCCGTTCGTGAGGAGTAGCGAGCCGCATCCCACCGCCTCAAAGACGCGCATGTTGACGTCGTTGCGGATGCTGCGGTTGAAGACGATGCGCGATGCCGAATAGGTACGGGCCATCTCGTCGAAATAGCGTTCACCGACAAAGCTGTTGGGAAACCGCTCCTGCATCCGCTTGAGGAGATCTGCGCGTGGTCCGGGAAAGACGTGGCCTACGAACGCCACATCCAGAGTCTTTTCGACAGAGTGCTTTCTGTGAATGGTTGGATCGCACGCGAGCGGAAGCCAGGTTGCGGTACCAATGCCGGCTCGGCGGAGTTGCTCGGCTCCGTCGCGCTGCGCGGTAAAGACGAGATCGAACGCCGGTGCCTGGGCGGCGTACCGGTCGAAGTTGAGGTGCGTGTCGATCGCCCACCAGGCGATCGGGTGGAGATCCGCCGGCAGCTGGTACTCGAGGCCATCATCGATGACCAGGTACAGGTCATAGACGCCTCGAGAAACAGCTGATGCGGTTGCCGGCGAGACGTGATCGACGGTAGCGAGCGATTCCAGGGCACGCCGGCAGTAGACCCCGGTCGTATCCGGCCGAACCTGATCGTCAAAAATGATCGCGACCCTAGAGATGCTCACGGCGCAAGTGTCCGGTAAGCCAAGACGGGTCAAGGTCGAACCGGCGGACATTCTACCGACTATTGCGGGCAGTCAAGAGTCTGGTACGAATCGAGGAGAACGGAGGGTCCTGTTCCGACGGACCGGCACGAGGCGGGTCACCGAGCAAAGAGAAAAGTGCGGCGATGGGAGATGCTCGCCATGGGCAAGCCTTGAGGACGCGAGGCTGGGGACCGGATTCGACTTGCTGTCACACGTTCCGGGCGACCGGGATTACCGCGTACCTCGAGAACGGCGGCACGATCGAGAACGCACAGAACATCGCAGCGCACGAATCGCCGCGGACGACAAAGCTCTACGACCGAACCGCCGACGAGATCACTCTGGATGAGATTGAACGGATTCTGATTTGATTGCGCGCAGCGTTTCTACAGCGACCCAAGGAGGGTGCAATTACGCTGGTAGTAGCACAAAACCGCAACATTAACAGGGGAATTCCTAGCGTTCGTGGCCGACTTGCGGCCTTGTGGGGAAGCACTCGGGGTAACCCAGGGGGGTCACGCTGCCGAAAACTGCGGTTTCCTGCGGTTTTTCGTGCTACTGGCGTGATTGCACCCGTTGAGATAGATCCGCGAATCACCGATCTGAATCTCCGCGTGCATTACACGCTGGCCGTCCGGCCCGGTGTGTCGGCCGATCTCCTTCGCTCCAAACGCCTTCTTGTAGAACTCGATCGCCCGTGCCGCGTCGCGCACGACCAGATGCGGCGTTACACTGCGACAGCCGTCCGGGATGCGCTTCACGCCGCTCGCCATGATGCCGTCTCCTTCGCAGGAGGGTGTTTGAAGTTGTGAGCGATTACTTGGGAATCCAAAGTTACCCACGCCTTCGCGGCAGCTCAAGGAGAATCGCCCCGCACAGTTTTCGGTTGAGGGGGCGCGTCTCTCTGGTCAGAATCAGGATCGGCCGCAACTGTTCGTTGTGGGTGGCCACGGTACTTGTCCAGGAGCTGCATATGGCCAACCGGATCGTGCACTTCGAAATCCCGGCGAACCAGCCGGAGGTGCTGACCAAGTTCTACAGCGCCCTCTTCGGCTGGAAGTTTCACAAGGCCCCGCTTCCGGGGCCGGAGTACTGGCTGTGCGATACCGGCGCGGACGGGCCGGGAATCAACGGTGCGGTCATGCAGCGTCAGCACCCGCAGCAGCCCTGGATGAATTACGTCGATGTCGCGAGCATCGACGCCGCGATCGAAAGGGCGACCGAGCTCGGTGCGAAGGTCGCCATGCCCAAAATGCCCGTGCCGGGCGTCGGCGCGGTGGCGGCCATCGTGGATCCGCAGGGGAATATTTGCGGGTTGTGGGAACAGGCGAAAAAGTAGGGACTTCGGACTTCGTAGCGGATCACAAGCCGGGAACTGCCGTGGTCGCTGCTCGTGTGACTGACCGGAGCCGCTTCACCCATCGCGGGGGAATTCTCGAGGCGTCTGGATTCTTGACCCAGGTCCCGGCGCGGGGGATACTGTCACAGCGTGCCGGCGGCTCCTGCCGAAGAATGTCCCTACCCACCCACCCGGTTGCGAGGAGAACCAATGGAACCCATGGATCGTCGCGGCTTCTTGAAAGTGTCCTCACGGACGGTCGTGTCGATGGCGGCGGCTAGCGCCGTGCTCGGCAGATCGGCCAGCGCCTGGGCCAGCCCGAACGACGTGATACGCGTCGCCGTCGTGGGCTTTAACGGCCGGGGCACGGAGCACATCAGGGCGTTCACGGGTGGGAAAGGGAAGGGGACCGAGATCGCCGCGCTGGTCGACGTCGACGAGAACATCTGGGGAGGGAAGCCGGCTAAGTCGGTCGAGGCGGCGCAGGGCAAGCCCCCCGCGCTGTACAGCGACCTGCGCAAGATGCTCGAGGACAAGTCGATCGATGCGGTCTCGATCGCGACGCCCAACCACTGGCATTCGCTGGCCGCGATCTGGGCCGTGCAGGCGGGCAAGGACGTGTACGTCGAGAAGCCGATCTCGCACAACGTCTGGGAGGGCCGGCAGCTGGTCAAGGCCGCTCGCAACAACAAACGGATCGTGCAGCACGGCACGCAGAGCCGCAGCTCAGGGAGCGTGCAGGAGGCGGTCGAGTTCCTTCGCTCGGGCAAGCTCGGCAAGATCTACATGGCCAAGGGGCACTGCTTCAAGCCGCGCGGCTCGATCGGCAAGGTGAAAGGAGACACCCCGGTGCCGAAGGGGGTGGATTATGACCTCTGGACCGGGCCGGCCCCGATGAAGCCGATCCACCGCCAGAGACTGCACTACGACTGGCACTGGCAGTGGGATTACGGCGACGGGGATATTGGCAACCAGGGCGTGCACGAGATGGACATCGCCCGCTGGGGGCTGGGCCGAACCCTGCCGAACACGGTGTTCTCGAGCGGCGGCCGCTATGGCTACGAGGACGACGGTGAGACGCCGAACACCCAGCTGGCGATCTTCGACTACGGCGACTGCGAGCTCGTATTCGAGGTGCGCGGGCTGCCCACGAACGACGAGAAGGAGGTCATGGTCGGCAACATCTTCTACGGGTCCGAAGGCTACATGGTTGTGAACCGCGGCAAGTGGGAGACCTACTTCGGTCACAAGAACGAGCCGGGGCCAAAGGGCCCGAGCGGCAAGGGAGGCACCGACCACTTCGCCAACTTCATCGCCGCCGTGAAGAGCCGCAAGCCGTCCGACCTGAATGCCCCGGCCGAAGAGGGCCACTTCTCGGCGGCGCTCTGCCACCTGGGCAACATCTCGTACCGGCTCGGGCGTAAGCTCCGCTTCGACCCCAAGGCCGAGAATTTCATAAACGACAAGGAAGCGGACGAGCTGCTCACGCGCGACTACCGCAGCCCGTTCATCGTGCCGGAGATCGTCTGACGCCGATCCGATCGGATCGCCTTGTTGCAACGCTCGGCAGCCCCGCGCTGCCGAGCGTTGTTTTTTTGGGGAGACGTTTGCCGGCGGGGCGGAGATCCCGCGCGGAAGCCCCGGCTTGATCCATGAGCGCGGCGGAGAGGGGCGGCGCCATAAGGAAGCAGCGAGATCCTTCGCTTGGCTCGTTCCTCGCTTGGCTCAGGATGACAACCTGCCACCGCTGTGCCCTGTCCTGCGCATGATCTGTGAGCGCCCGGGGGCGAGCGGACCGCAACCCGAAGATGCATGATGACTGTCGACTGCAGACTGCTGCCTGCTGACTGTCCCCGTGATCCATGAGCGCGGGGGCGAGGGGACCGCAACCCGGGCGGAAGCCGTGAACGGGAAAGGGCGCTAGCTGCCGGCGTTCTTGCCCGGCTCATGGGCGGGCAGGCAGAAGAGGTGCTCGAAGCCGCGGAAGAACATGCGGCCGTTCGAGACGGCGGGGGTCACGCGGCTGTCTTCGCCGAGGCTGCTGCGGCCGAGCAGCTTGAACTGGGGCGCGGCCGCGACGACCGACACCGTCCCATCCTCGGATACCGCGTAGAGCTTGCCATCCACGCAGATCGGCGACGCCCAATACTTGCCCTGCAACCGCTCGGTCCAGACGTTCTCGCCCGACTCCGCCTTCACGCAGCTCACGACGCCGCTATCCCCCCAGAGGAAGATGTAGTCTCCGTACAGCACCGGCGTGGGCACGTACGGCAGCTGTCGCTGGCGGGTCCAGGCGACGTACGTGGAATCGAGTTCGCCCGAACCACCGTCACGCACCGCGGCGAGGAACTTTCCCTCGCCGCCCTGGCCGCTCGACGCGAACACCAGGCCGTGCCCGTACACCGGTGAGCTCACCGCGCGTTGCGGCAGGATGTCGGCGCGCCAGTTCACCTTCCCCGTGCGCGGATCGACGCTCGTGAACCCGTCCGCCTGGCTCGTGAAGATGAGCTCTGCCTGGTCGTGATCGCGGCGTATCAGCACCGGCGTCGAGTACGACGTTGCCTGGGCGATCTGCTTCAGGTTCCGCTCGGTCTTCCAGCGGATCTTGCCGCTCTTCGCGTCCACACCGACCAGGGACGAGCTGCCGTCCTGGTCATTGCCCAGGATGACCAGGTCCTCGAACACGACCGGCGACGTGCCGGAACCGTGCTGGCTGATGAACGCACCCAGCGGACACTTCCATGCCGGTTTGCCGGCGAAATCAAACGCGAACAGCGCATACTCGGACTCTTTGCTGAACGCGACGTACACCCGCTCGCCATCGGTCGCAGGGGTCGAGGATGCGTAGCTGTTGAGCTGGTGGATACGGTGCGATTCGGACTGCATGCGGCGGATCCAGCGAATCTTGCCCGTGCTGGCGCTGACGTCGAGCACCAGGCGGATGCGCCCCTCTTCCTCGGCCGAAGTCAGGAACACATGGTCTTCCCAGACGCAGGGGCACGAATGGCCCAGGCCGGGCATCTTGGTCTTCCAGACGTAATCCTGCTCGGTCCACTGCACGGGGAAGCCTTTTTCTTGGCTGATCCCCGTGCCGTTCGGGCCGCGGAAGCGCGGCCAGTTGTCCGCCGCCAGGGGGGAGAGCAGGGCGAACCAGGCGAGGGCGAAGAACGCGAGCCGAGATGCAGCGGGCGACAAGAGAGTCCGTTTCATGTTATCCCCAGGAAGCGAAGGCAGTGCATACCGGTTGGTCAAGGGCAGCGGTGCGGATAGTTTCGGCGAGTGCGGTTCGGCAAGCAAGGGGGAAATTCGCCAAGCCTTGCAGTCGGCGGTTGGTGCGTGACAATGGTTGGGCTGCGGCCCTCGCTCACGGAGTCCTTCCATGCATTCCATACCTTCCCTTCATTCGTTCCGATGGCTCGCCCCGTTGCGATACGGTCCCGCGCTCGCCCTTGTCTGGGCTGCCGCCGGGCTCGGGCTGCCGCAGGCGTGTGCGTCCGAGCCGCTTGAGCCTCGCGAGGCGCTCCGGACGATCCACGTCAAGGAGGGGTTCCGGCTCGAGATCGTTGCCACGGAGCCGGAAGTCATGGACCCGGTGGCGCTCGCCTTTGACGAGAACGGCCGGCTCTACGTCGTGGAAATGCGGGGGTATCCCAACGAGGGGACCGGCGAAGGGGACATCACGTCGGGCCGCATCAAGCTGCTCGAGGACCGGGACGGGGACGGGCGGTACGAGACGAGCACGGTGTTCGCGGATCATCTCGCTTTTCCGACTGGCGTGTGTGTGTGGCGGGGAGGGGTCATCGTCGCGTGCGCACCGGACCTGCTCTACTTTCGCGACAGCGACGGCGACGGCCGCGCCGACGAGCGTCGCGTGCTCTATACCGGTTTCGGCCGCGACAACATCCAGCAGCTGGTGAACAGTCCGCAGTTCGAGGTGGACAACTGGCTCTACGGCGCGAACGGGGGAAACACGACCGAGATCCGGCAGCCGGACCATCCTGATCGGCCGGCGGTGCCGCTGCACGGTAACTTTTTTCGATTCCGGATGCCGGACGGAGTCTTCGAGCGGATGTCGGGGGGCGGGCAGTACGGCCTGGCTGCCGACGATTTCGAACGCTGGTTCACCTGCTCGAACGCGCGGCATCTCCAGCACATCGTGCTGCCCGATCACTACCTGCAGCGGAACCCGTACTTCGCCGCGCCGGCCGTGCTGGTGGACATCCCGGACCACGGCGCGGCGGCCCGTCTGTTCCGCCTGAGCCCGCCCGAAGCGTGGCGCGTCGCACGCACGAAGATGCGCGCGGAGTCGGCGGAGCGGTCGCGCTTCGCGCTGACCGAGCTGGTTCCGGCGGGTTACGTGACCGCCGCGTGCGGCAACACGATCTATCGCGGTGGGCTGTTCCCCGAGGAGTACCGGGGCAATTCGTTCGTGTGCGACGCGGCGAACAATGTGGTGCACCGCGACGTGCTGGTCCCGGACGGCGCCTCGTTCGTGGCGCGGCGCGCGGCCGACGAGCAGGAGTCCGAGTTTCTTGCGTCCAGCGACAACTGGTTCCGGCCGGTGACCGCCGCGAACGGGCCGGGCGGCGCGCTGTACGTGGTGGATTTCTACCGCGAGGTGATCGAGACGCCGCGGTCGCTGCCCGACGAGATCAAGAACGCGCTCGACCTGGAGCGCGGGCATGATCGCGGCCGCATTTATCGGATCGTGCCCGAGGACGCGGGGGCGATCGAGCTGCCTCGGCTCGGCGAACGCAACGGTCGGGAGCTCGCCGAGCTGCTCGTCTCACCTGATGCGTGGACACGCCTCACTGCCCAGCGACTCCTGATCGAACGGCAGGACCGGGACGCGGTCCCGGAGCTGCGCCGGCTGGCCGCCGCCGAACCCGCGACCGCCCGGCTGCACGCGCTGTGGACCCTGGACGGCCTCGGCGCCCTCGACGACGCGCTCCTAGTGCGTGCACTGGCGGATCCGAGCGCAGGGGTGCGGGAACACGCCATCCGGTTAACCGAGGCACGGCTCGAGCGATCGCCCCAGCTCGCCGGCAGGCTGCCTGCCCTGGCGGACGACCCGGACCCGCGCGTGCGGTTCCAGCTGGCGTTCACGCTCGGCGAACTGCCGGGCGATGCCGCGACCGGCGCACTGGCCCGGATCGCGCGGCGCGACGCCGCCGACCCGTGGACGCGTGCCGCGCTCATGAGCTCGGTGACCGGCCGGGCCCCGCGCTTGCTGGCGCGCTTGATGGCCGAGGCGGCGGGCCCCGCTGCGGCGGTGGCGGACCAGCGGATGCGGCTCATCGAGTCCCTGGCGGAGGTCGTTGGCGCGGGGCGCGACGACAAGGCCGTGGCCGAGTTGCTCGGCATGGCGGGGGAAACGGGGCAGAGCAGCGAGACCACACGGCTGGCGCTGGTGGACGGCCTGGCGACCGGGCTGAAACGGTCGGGCGGGTCCTTGCGCCAGCTGCTCGAGCACCCCCCAGAGGGGACGCAGGGGGCGGTGGCCCGCGTGGCCGCCATCGTAAAGAACGGCTCGGCGATCGCGCTCGATCCCGGCCGCGACGTGGCGCAGCGCGTCGCCGCACTGCGTCTGGTCGGGCAGGGCCTGAGCGGTTCGGAGGCGGGCAAGCTCGCGACCTTGCTCACGCCGCAGACCCCGCAGCCGGTCGAGCTGGCGGCGGTGCGCGCGCTGGCTGGTACACCGTCGCCGCATGTGGCACCGCTGTTGATCGCCGGCTGGCGCAGCTACGGACCGCCCGTGCGCCGCGAGGTCCAGGAAGCGCTGTTCGCGCGCGCCGATCGCCTGCCGTACCTGCTGGGCGCGATCGAGTCCGGTGAGGTCCAGGCCGGCGAGCTCGATGCGGCGCGGCGCGATCAACTCCTCAACCACCGTGACCCCGAGGTGCGGCGACGCGCCCAGGCACTCCTGGCCAGCCAGGTCCCTGCGGACCGGCAGAAGGTCATCGACCAGTACCAGGACGTGCTCACGCTGGCCGGCGACCCCGCGCGCGGGAAAGCGGTGTTCACGAAAAACTGCGCGACCTGCCACCGCCTGCACGGCGAAGGGATCGAGGTCGGTGCGGACCTCACCGCGGTACGCACCAAAACGCGGGAGATGCTGCTCATCGACATGCTCGATCCCAGCCGCAACATGGAGCCGCGGTTCACGAACTACGTGGTCGCCACGAAATCCGGCCAGGTACTGAGCGGCATGATCGCGTCGGAGACGGCGACCGGCATCACGCTGCGCCGTGCCGAGACGGCCGAAGACACCGTGCTGCGCGCGGACATCGACGAGATCCGTTCCACGGGCAACTCGCTCATGCCCGACGGGCTCGAGAAGCAGCTGAGTCACCAGGAGCTCGCCGACCTCATGGAGTTCGTGAAGCAAGAATAGCTTTTCGTCTCAAAGAAGGGGGGGCCGCGTGACGGACCGCGCCGGCTCGAAAGCGCGATGACCGCGCTGCCCCAACGTCGGGAGCGCGCACCACCACGGCGGCGCGGTTGTCCCCCCCTTCCGAAGGGGGGGTAGGGGGGGTATCACGGAACGTATTCGATCCGTCATGGTCAATGCATCGCGGCCTTCGTGTCCACGTCGGGAGCGCGCACCACCACGGCGGCGCGGTTGTCCCCCCCTTCCGAAGGGGGGGTAGGGG
>JBGPMX010000121.1:0-9732 GCA_041487215.1 Planctomycetia bacterium
CGCGCCGATCAGCGTCGGCCCGAGCAGCCGAATGCTGCCGGCCAGAAACAGCGGATAGCCCGGCGTGCGGAGCACCAGCCGCTTGCCGTCGCTGTAGGTCTCGGCCGACGCGATGCTCAGCGCCAGCTTCCAGTACAGCTCGCTGTCCGCAAACTCGTGCTCGATTCCACGTCGCCGGTTGCGTTCCTCGAGCCCGATCGCCACGGCGATCCGGCCCACGAGCGCTACCACGCAAAGGCTGGCGAGGCAGACTCGGACGAGCGGTCGGGCAGCGTGTTCGGCATTCGCGCTCATGAGGCCCCGCTTCACTCGGTGCTCGGCGGCCCCGCGCCGCGTCCCGGCGCCGGATCTTCCGCCGCACGGCGGCCGGGCGTGGTGCCGCCGTCCGGCAGGCCCGGCGGCATGCGGCCGCCGTCGCAGCAGTTCTCCATGAAGCCGCAGCCGGGCGTGCGGCACACCAGCTTGGCTCGGAACGGGACCAGCCGGCCCCCGCACGCGGGACAGATCTCCATGGCGCGCTCCCTCAGAGCAGGTATAGCTTCGCGATTGAGAAGTAGATAACGATGCCGGTCACGTCAACGAACGTGGCGACGAACGGGCTCGAAGCGATCCCGGGGTCCACGCCGAAACGGCGAAACACCAGCGGCAACGTCGAGCCGACCAGCGTGCCCCAGAGACAGATGATCGACACCGCCTGCGAGATCACCAGGGCCAGCTCCCAGCGGTTGATCATCAGGAACCGCACCTCGCAGTTCGCCGGAAAGTGATAGACCGTGTACGCCTCGGTGCTCTCCTCAGGAACGACTTCCGGCCCCGCATCGGTTGGCAGAAGGACGTTGATCTTCCGGACCGCGATGCCCTCGAAGGCCTCGAGCGCGTTGCCCGGCAGAACGACGCGGCGTTTGCGTGCAACCAGCGGATGGTCGCGTGCGATGCGCGCCTGGAACTTGTCCGTGCGAAGCTCCTTCTTCGCCAGCACCTCCTCCGGCGTGAGCGCGGCCCGGATGAAGCCGATGGCGCCGAGCGCCAGGCCCAGGGCGAGCCCCATGAACAGCTCGTGCCGGATCACTCGGTACCAGTCCGACAGTTTGACCTGCCCGAGCGCCATCGCACGCGTGATGAGCGTGGCTGCCTGCGAGCCCGAGTTGCCCCCGGTGGATATACAGAGCGGCACGAACAGTGCGAGGGCCACGATCGCCTCGATCTCGCTCTCGAAGTAGGCGAGCGCCGAGAAGGTGAACATCTCGGAGACGAACAGGCAGGAGAGCCAGAAGGCCCGCTTGCGCCAGACGGTCGCGAAGTTCGCCTCGAGGTAGTTCTCCGTCATCGGGCCGACGGCGCCCATGCGGTGCGCATCCTCCGTCGCCGCCTCCACCACCACGTCCATGACGTCGTCGTGCGTGATGATGCCGACCAGCCGGTTCTCGGGATCGACTACTGGCATCGCCAAAAAGTCGTAGCGCGCGAGCGTGCGCGCCGCCTCCTCCTTGTTCTGCGCGATCGGGATCGAGAGTACGTTGCGCTCCATGACGTCGCTGAGCCGGGCGGACGGCTTGGCCATGATCAGCTGGCGGAGCGAGACGGTGCCGACGAGGTGCCGATCCGCGTCAAGCACGTACACGTAGTAGATCGTCTCGCTCTCCGGCGCCTGGAGCCGCAGCCGCGCGAGCGAGTCGCCGGCCGTGAGGTCCTCCGGGAACCAGGCGTAGTCGGTCGTCATGACCGACCCCACCGAGTCCTCGGCGTAGGACAGCAGCCGGCGCATGTCTTCGCGCTCGGCGTGCGCCACCAGCGGCAGCACCGCCTCGCGCAGCTCTGGGTCGAGGTCCTGGATCAGGTCGACGCGATCATCCGATGCCATCTCCTCGAGCAGCCGGGCGAGCCGCGGCCGCGCCGCCTCGCGCATCAGGGCCAGTTTCTTCTCCTGCGGGAAGTACTGAAAGATCGCCGCCTGGCGCACCGGGTCGGTGTGGCCGAGCACCTGCCAGATCTCGGACGCGTCCAGTTCCTCCAGGAAATCGGCGGTGCTCGCCGGGTGCATCGCCTCGCAGAACTCGCGCAGCCCCTCCGTGTCGTGCGTCTCGAGCATCTCGCGCAGCTCAGGCGTCAGAATGGAGGCGATGGGCATAGGCGTGCGATGGAGCCAAGGGCCTGTCGAAAAAGTTCCTATTCCGGCAAAGCGATCCTCTCGATGGTGCTGAATGCGCCAGCATTCAGACTCTTCTGAACTCGGGCGAGTTCAGCTACGACTTCTTCAACAGGAGCTTCTCGATCCGTAATCTTGGTTTGCTCGGCGCGGGCGCAGAGTATCCCAACGATTGTGCCCGGATGCCCCGGTCTCTTCAACGGCAGAAATCAGCTTCTCGGGGCGGCATCCGATCCAAGCCCGGATGTTCTCGGACGCCCCTTTCTCTCCGCAGAGGGGTCTGGTACCTTTCGCGGCCGAACCGCTGCTAGGGTCATTCGACGCCTACATGTGGCAGGCACTTGAAACCAAGGCCCGGTTCATCGGCCAGGTCATCACCGGCAACAACGCCGCCCGCCGCGCCGAGGACATCGGCGGCCAGGAACTCTCCTACGCCGAAGTCAAACCAATTGCATCGGGCAACCCGGCCGTCCTCACCCCGGTCGAGGCCGACGCCGAGTTGCAACGGCTCGCCTTGCTCAAAAAGAACCATCTCGACGAACAATACGTCGCCCGCCGCAGCGTGCGTGATTTGCCCGGCACCATCGCCAGTCTTTCCGAGCGTTTATCCAACCTCACGACGGACCAGGCCGTCGCCACCGCTTTCGCCGCCGACCGGATTACCCTTGAGCCTGCCCCGGCGAAGGCCGGGGGCAAACGCACCTGGTCACGCGAGGACGCGCCCGGCATTCTGGGCGGCCAACTGGATGCCTTGCCAAAGAGCGTCCGCGACACGACCCGCGTGCCGATCCAGGGAGAGTTCTTTTCTACCGAGGCGATCAGCAATACGGCCGCAGCTCTGGTGCGCGAAGGCAACCAGAACTCGCTCGACGCCGGACTCGACAGCGAAACAATCCGGGTGAGGCTCTTTGTGTCAGGGGCCGGCGATTCCGCTGCCCAGGCAGATCTGGTCAAGCCTTACCTGGATGAAATCTGGCCTCACTTCAAAGCCAAGCAGAACGGGCTTTCGGACATCCCGGCCGAGGCGGATCGTTGCCCGTTCCTGGTGTTCGAGGATGTTGGAACGTCCGGGCTTTGCGGTGATCCGCTCCAGTGGCACAAGAAGGAAGGCGTCAAGAACGGCTTTTTCACGTTAAGCAACTGGCCTCGAAGCAAGAGTTGGATGATGCAGTCACCATCGCCCACCTCGTCTTGGATCAGTAGAATTGCTCCATCAAAACCCCGCGTTTTTCAGTGGCTCAGGCGCAAAGAAAACGTTAAAGAATTCACCAAAAACGTGGAAAAACTGGCCAAAACGGTGGGAACGGTGGGAAGCATTGAAGACCACAAATACCTACAAATAAAGGAATTGCGTCAATGATTAGGATCGGCATCGTTGGCATCGGCTTCATGGGCATGATCCATTTTTACGGGGCGAAGAAGCTGCGCGGGGCGCGCGTCCGCGCCATCGCCACACGGGACGCGCACAAGCGTGCGGGCGATTGGAGCTCCATTCAGGGGAACTTTGGCCCGCGCGGCAGCCGCAACGAGGACCTCACGGGCATCGCACGGTACGCCGAGATCCAGCAACTGCTCGATGATCCGCAAGTCGACCTGGTCGATATCTGCCTGCCCACCGACCGCCACGCGGATGTGGCGATCGCCGCCCTGCGCGCCGGCAAGCACGTGCTGGTCGAAAAGCCGATCGCGCTCGACGTGCGCGACGCGAACCGCATGCTCGCCGAGGCCAGGCGAGCGGGCCGGCATCTCCTGGTCGCCCATGTCCTGCCGTTCCTGCCCGAGTTCGCCTTCGCGCGGCAGGCCATCCGCTCGGGCCGCTACGGGCCGCTGGTCGCCGCCGACTTCAAACGCGTGATCTCGAAGCCCACCTGGTCGGCCGACATCGCCAGCCTCGAGAAAACCGGCGGCCCCGCCATCGATCTGCACATCCACGACACCCACTTCATCGGGCTGGCCTGCGGCGTGCCGAAACAGGTCTCTGCGCGCGGCATCGCCGAGCGCGGCTACGTGCAATATTTGACCACCCAATACATCTACGACGGGCCGGCCCCGTGCGTGAGCTGCTCGAGCGGCGCGATCTCCCAGCCCGGCCGAGCGTTCACACACGGCTACGAGATCTACCTGGAAAAGGCCACGCTCCTCTTCGAATTCGCCACGCTCGACGGCAAGCCGGTGCTCTCCATGCCCGTCACCGTGCTGACGGCGAACGGCAAGGTCACCCATCCGAAGCTCGCAGAGGGGGACCCGACCGCCGCGTTCACGGCCGAACTCCAGCACGCGGTCCGCGTGGTGACCGGGCGCGCGGAACCGGCTGAGCTCTCCGGCGAACTCGCGCGCGACGCCCTGCTGCTCTGCGAGCGCGAGGCGAAATCGGTCCTCACCGGCAAGCCGGTCTCCGTGCGCTGAACGGAAGGGGCGCCTGTCCCCTCTGCCGAGCGAATGACGGGTGAAGTCGTGTCATCCTGAGCAGAGCGAGGCACGAGCGGAGCGAAGGATCTGGGTGCGACGAAAAGCCATACGCCGGCAAGCAGGCCTTTGCCTCAGACTACGCACAGCGTGCTCACGGCGTTGCGGAGCGCAGCCGGATGAGCTGACGCGAACGCACGTCGTAGAGCCATAGCGCGCGGTCGGGGTAGGCCCGCGCCAGGTCCAGGTTGCGCGCGCCCAGGTTGCGGGCACGCAAGATCGGGTCGTCGAGTGACGGCGAGTTCGTGACCAGGTCCCGGTGGCGGTCCACAGGATCCGGTTCGATGAAAACGATCGCCGGCGCCCGCACCCCAGCTTGCTTGAGACGCTGCTCGAAAGCGGCGTAGTAGCTCCGCGCAAAGTCGAGTTCCCCTATCGCCTGTGCGACATGATCCTTGATGGCCGGGAGGGCTGACGCGAGGAGCGCCGCGAGCCACGCCGTACGCAACACGCGCCCCTCATCCCGCCAGCCGCGGGCCAGCCAGCCGCAGGCGCCGGCGGCCAGCAGGCAGACGAGCGGTACCGTCTCGAATACATACGAAACGCCGAAGATCCCTTCGAACCCGAACGGAAAATAAACCGCGTGCAGGCCGGCCACGGCGGCGGCGACGAGGCGGAAGAGCGGCGGCAGCCACCAGAGCGCCACCAGCAGCAAGCCGGTGAACCACGCAACCGCAACGACCCCCAGCGACCACCGGGCACTGGCTACCGAGCGAGCGCCGACGAGACCCAGCGCGCGGGGCAGCGTGAGCTCCTCGGCCCACGCGTTGTAGTTCGCCAGCGTCTTGGGGCTCGGCTGCGCCTGGCCGCGACTCACGTTGTGGAAGCCGTACACGTGGTTCGGCGTATAGATCCGCGTGTAGAGACCGTACGGGGTCTCCAGCGCGCTGCCGGTGAGGGCCGCGTTGTATCCGGCCAGCAGTAGCGCGCCGACCGCTACGGGCGCGAGCCCCGCGAGGACGCGCAGCGCGGGCCGCTCCACGCGACGCCGGTACACCAGCCACGCCAGATGCATGGCAAACGGCAAGGCGAACCCGAACGCGGTGAGCGGCCGGCACAGCATCGCGAACGCCAGACCGATGCCGCCCAGGATCGGCCACCCCAGCCGGTCGCTCGACGTGGCCTGCAAGTAGCAGCACGCGAACGCGGCAAGACCGAGCATGGTCGGGTGATGGCTGAGCAGCAGATTGCCGAAGACGAGCATGGCGGGCGAGAGCGCGACGAAGAGACCCGCGAGGAACCCGATCGTGTTCGCCCCCGCGCCAGAGTCGCTCGGTCCGGCGGGTCGGTCCAGGCTTTGCGCCAGCTTGCGGCCGATCCAAAAGACGCAGACCACCACAAGCCCACCGGCCAGGTACTGCCCCCAGTGCGGGTGGCCCCAAGCCACCCACGGCGCAAGCCACAGGCCGACGCCGGGGAAGTACCGGCTGGCAAAGACGCCCCGGTCATTGAGCACATGCATCTGATCGAAGAATTCGGCGAGGCGGTGCGCCGGGAAGAAGAGCCGCCCGGCCAGGAACGTTTTTGCCTGGAAGAGATAGCTGTACTCGTCGTGAAAAGCCGGCGGCATGCCGCGAAAGACCGTGCCGACCGCCGCGGTCAGCCCGACGGAAATCGCGAACAGCGCCAGGCTCAGGCACCAGGCGAGCCGGCAACCTTGCCAATCAGAGATCTGCGAGTGCAGATTTGAACTCGGCGCACTCTGCGGTGCGTCGGAGAGTTCGGGTTTCCAATCGACCGGCGCTGCCGGCTCGCCGGGGGGCGTGGCCGCGCTGGCGGTCGTAGCGACGCCGCGCGGCAAGCTCGACCCACCAGGCCGGCCACGACGGCCGAGCCACCACACGAGCGGAGCCGCCAGAAGCGCCAGGGCAGGGGGCGTCGTCTGGGGGTCGAAGCGGTAGGCCAGGATGGCGCGAGCGCTCTCTCGGTACTCGGGGTGCGCAGCCAGCTCGAGACCCACCGCCGCCGCGGACGCGAGCGCGAAAGCGGCGAGTTCGGCGAGCGGACGGGCGGAATCAAGAGGTGACTGGTCGGACGACATGCCCCAGCTAGTATACCAGGCGAGCGGTTCCACGCGGTGATCGCGCTGGCCCAGATCGACCCGGATTCGGCAGCGGTGCGCGCGGCGCTAAAGCGTGCGGCCGATACCGATGAGGACGAGAACGTGCGCTGGTGGGCCCGGGAGTCGCTCGGGGGCGCAGAGGTCCCCCTCGCTCCGTCTCCCTGAATCCGAGCTCACCGGTTCCGCGTAGGCATCGCTGCCGGGAGCTCGCGAAAAAACTACGCTGGCGGGAATGTTCGATGGGCCGGTTGGCTCCTATCTGCGTAGCGAGCCGGCTTGATGCCGGCCGCGTTCTCGACGGGGACAAACCCGGCGCGGGTAAACCCCGCCGCTCGCTTCAGACGAGCACCATGGCACACTGCCGCACGTACCGAGCTCTTTGTGTGGCCGCGTTGAGCACCAGCGCGTTCGTGGTCGCTGTGTTCTTCGTTGCCGCCGTGGCCTGGCCGAAGTGGGCCGAGTACTGGGAGATCGAATCGCTCGTGCGGGGGCTTGGCGCGGCCGAGGATGCGATCCCGTGGATCACGCTGCGCGAGCTGGTACAGAGGGGGGAACCGGCTGTGCGGCCTGTGGTGCGCGTGCTGCGCGGCTCGGACACTGACGCGCGTTGCCGCGCCGCCTTGGTGCTCGGCGCGATGGGCCCCGCCGCAGGGAGCGCCGTCCCGGCGCTGAGCGCTGCGCTGGCGGATTCCAGCGACCAGGTGCGCGAGCGTGTCGCGTACGCGCTCGGTCGCATCGGTCCGGCCGCAGGGTCTGCGGTGCCGACTCTCAGGATCGCGCTCAGTGACCCCGTCAGCGTCGTGCGGCTGAACGCCGCCGAGTCGCTCTGGGGAATCGATCGCCATGCGCACCTGCTCGTCCCCGTTCTCGCCGAACTTCTTGGCGATGCCGACGAACGGCTGCGGCTACGCTCCGCCTACCTCCTGGGCCGCATGGGGTCCGACGCGCGGCCGGCTACCGCCGCGCTCGCCGCCGCGCTCGACGACCGGTGGAGCCAGATGGGGACGCAGTCGGCACACACGCTGGTCCAGATCGGCCGGCCTGCGCTACCGTCGCTCACCGAAACTGTGAACACTGGTAGCGCGCGTGCCCGCGCGCTGGCGGTGTACGCGCTGGGCGAGATTGCAGAGCCAACCGATCGGGTGCTCGCGGTGCTCCGGATGGCTGCCCTGGACGACGACCCCTGGGTGCGCAACGCCGCCGACCGAGCGATCAGCAGGATGCCCCACGAACCGGCGGTGGCGGGGGTGCGCTGACCTGGCGCCGCTTTCGCCGGTCTCCGCGCCATCGACTTCGGAAGTCCTAGCGATAGCACCTGTGGTGGAACGGCGGAATACGGCGCACGATGTTTTCAGCCTGAAGGGCTGGCATTCTCCAGCCCAGGGCAACGCGCTGGGTACCGATGCTCCCGGGGACCCCACGCCCTGAACGGGCAGCATAGGACGAGGGATCGCATGCGGTATGGCGCCCTTACAGGGATCTCGGCTGCGCTACCGGCCCGGTTCCCCATGGCGTTGCCCTGGGCTTTAGAATCTCAGCCTTTCAGGCTGAAGCGGCGACCTGTCGCCGCTCCGTCCCCCGGGGAAAGACTTCCGAAGTCTTTCGGGGCAGTGCTGTAGGAAGAAGAATCTTTCCGTGTGCGCGTAGGACGGACAATCTTGTCCGTCATCGAGCGACGGACAGGATTGTCCATCCTACGGTGGAGGGCGACGGACAGGATCGTCTTCTGAACTCTGGCGAGTCCAGCTACAGAGTTTTCAACAGGCTGCTACGGGAAGGCCATATTGGCCTGCGCGATAATCACGCACCCAGCCGAGCAGTTGCCTCACGTCCTTGGGCACATGCTCCGCGTCGCGAGGAAGGCAAAACCAACCCAGCGCTAAGGCCAGCATAACGACGACCGCTAGTCCGACCGAAGTACGCGCGGACCAAGGGAAGACGGTCCGGATCCGTTGCTCCGGAATCGTGACATTCCCCACTCGATGGATGGCCCCATCCGGGTCCCGGTACGCGACCGTGTACATTCCCGCTTCCAGCGGTTCGTCGATGCGGATCAAGGCCGTGCCGGAGCAACTCGTCCGCTCGTACCCCACGTACGCGAGCAGCGAAAACTCTATCTGCTTATCGTCGAGTTCCCAGCGCACGTGATCGACATAAAGGCCGGCGTCGGACTTGGACCGGATACCATGGAATCGCACTGGAATAACGAGGGCCCCGCCGCGGCTCTGCGGTTCCCCGACCGAAGCGCCGCCCAGATGCTTCCAGGCTGCACACGTAGTCCCGACCGGGTGACCACACCCGCCGACGGCGAAGAGCAACGACAGCGCGCAGACGGTCAGCCCGAGCCAACGCCTAGTAGCCGCAGGAGTCGGACAGGAGGCGGTCATTGCGAGCGTCATTCCAGGAGCCATTCCGGGTTGACCATTCTCCGGCTACGCCAGCATAGCCAGGACCCCCTTCGTTCAGTACGCGAATCACCGCTCGATGTTGACCGCACGCGCAAACGTTTGGGCGAGCAGCACGGCGATCACGATCAGGGCCGGCGCGAGCGGCACGGACGAGATCGCTACCAGCGCAGACCATTCGCTCGAACGATCGAGGCCGATGCACAGCCGCGCGATCACGGTGACGTGGTAGCCGACTGAACTCGCTTCCAAGCCAGCGTGACAGCCATTCGGTGATCGGACCGTGCCGTGGGTCAGCCCGACCAGCGCCAGCGCGATGCTACCTCGATCAACCACACGGCTCCGCCCAGGACGCCCAGGACGATCAGGCCCCGGTGAAGTCGTCCCGCGTCGACAAGACTGAGAAATGGATTCGCGTCGCCCGAAGGGAAAAACGGCCGCGCGTCGCTGTGCACGATGCTGTCCAGCACGACATGGCTCCAGGTCGCGGTGAGCGCCGTAAAGAGAATAGGGATAGGCTGAAGCCGCGGCGCGAAGCGCGTCTTGGCGAGCAACCGGCTGGCCGCCAGGATCATCACCGACGCGACGAGGGCAAGAAGGCCGGCGCCCAGGAACGTGTGCAGAAAACGGTGGAGCGGCCAGCGGTGGTGGAC
>JBGPMX010000122.1:0-9718 GCA_041487215.1 Planctomycetia bacterium
CCGGCTTTTCGAAGATGACCCGGCTGTTGGCGAGCCGGTCGCCGCTAAAGTCGCCGATCCAGACACGGCTGGGGGCCACACCCACCACCGTGCTGGTCCCCGGCACCCAGACGGCGCCCACGAGCGGTTCGCCGAACCCCGCGAGCGAGCAGTGGCGATCGCTGGCAATGTGCCAGACGTCGATCTGGCCGCTGGGTGCGCAGCCCACGATGTCGCGGCCGTTCACGTCGAGCGACAGCACGGGCACCCTGCCGCTTTCGAGGCCCTGCTCGTTCCAGAGCGTGGCGTCGAGCTGATCGAGGGCGGCAATGGCAAGCTCCCAGAGTTCGGGCGTGAAGCGGACGCGCGACGCTTCGCGCACGAGGCCGAGCGTCGTGCGGCTGCGCCCCGGCTCGTTGGACTGGACGGTCCGCCGCGCCTTTTCGGTCAGGAGCGCGAAGAGCTGTTCGCGCTGTGTGGTCATGGCCGCGGCCAGCGCGTTGCGCTGGGCCACCAGCCGGACGTGGTCGACCCCGGCCAGCGCGGCGATGACCAGCGCCGCGGCGGCCGCGACCAGTGACACCGCGGGGTTGCGGCGGCACCAGCGCGTCAGCCGCCCGAGCGGCCCGACCGGACGCGCCCGCACCGGTTCGTCACGCAGGAAGCGTCGCAGGTCGTCCGCGAGCGACGCGGCCGATGGATAGCGATCGGGCAGCCGCTTGGCCATGGCGCAGAGCACGATCTTCTCGAGGTCGAGCGGCACGTGCGGGGACACTGCGCGGGGCCGGAGCGGCTCCGCCGCGAGCACCTGGGCGGCGGAGCCGGGGGGAAAGGCGGGCCCCCCGGTGATGAGCTCGTAGAGGGTCACCCCCAGGCTGTACACGTCGCTCCGCGCGTCGATCGCCTCGCCGCGCAACTGCTCCGGGCTGGCGTAGCGCAGGGTGCCGATCAGCTCCCCCGGCAGGGTGACGGCCGGGTGCAGTGCGGCCTTGGCGAGCCCGAAGTCCACCACCCAGACGGCGCCCGCCTCGTCAACAATCAGGTTGGACGGCTTGACGTCGCGGTGGATCACGCCGCGCCCGTGCGCGTGCGCCAAAGCCTCGGCGGCCTGGAGGCCGATGCGCGCCGCCCAGCGCCAGTACGTCCGGGTGCCATAGCGCGGCACGCGGGGCCGCCGCCCGCGCGCGCCGGGGAGCAAGAGCTCGCGCAGGTTCGGCCCCTGGATGAACGGCATCGCCAGGTACAGCGCATTGCCGATCTGGCCCACCTCGAACACCGGGGCGATGTGCGTGTGGTGCAGCGAGGCGACCACGCGCGCCTCACGCAGGAAGCGCAGCCGGAACTCGCGCAGGTGCGTGAGGTGCGGCGGCAGGACCTTGAGCGCGACGCGGCGGCCGAGCGGCACGTGCACCGCCTCATAGACGCAACCCATGCCACCGTGCCCGATCACCCGCACGAGCTCGTAGCTGCCGAAGCGACGGGGCAGCCGCTCCCCCGCCCCCCACTCGGACGCCGCGTTCGCATCCATCCAGCGGAAGCCGGCCAGGCAGTCGCGCAGGCGGTCCCCCCACTCGGCGTGCGCGCGGATGAACGCCTCCGGATCGGGGGCGCGGCCCTGCTCGCGGCGCTCGAGGAACTCGGCCACGAGGTCCCAGACGGGCGAATCGGCTTGCGGTTCGGTCTCGGACATGAAACTTCGGCTTGCGCGCGCCCGGTGTGCAGCGCGCCCATGCCTCAATCCGCCGGAGGCATCTCGAACATCTCGCGCAACTTCTCGATGGCCCGCGCCATGAGCATCGCGGCCGCCCCCTTGCTCCGCCCCAGCCGCTCGGCAATCTCGGCCAGCCCGCGCTGCTCCAGGTAACGCAGCTGCAGGATCTCGCGGTAGTGGTCGGGCAGCCGCGCCATCGCATCGGCCAGCCGCACCGCCTGCTCCCGGCGGTGCGCCAGACTCACCGGACCGCTGCGCGAGTCAGCCAACTCGTTGGCAAGCCGCACCGCCGACTTGTCGCAGCGCGCCAGCAGCTGATCGAGCGGAACCTCGCGGCGCAGGTCGCGCTTCTCGAAACCCAGGTAGCGGCGGTACGCGTCCGCCACCCGCCGCGCCGCGATCACCTGCAGCCACCGGATGAACGTCTCGCGGTCCCGTCCCTCGAAATCGCGCAGCGACCTCTGCGCCGTCAGGAACGTCTCCTGCAGCAGGTCCGACGCGTCCACCTTGGCGCGGAGGTCCGCCGAAATCTGCGCGCGCAGCGTCATGCGGATCAGGTTGCTGTAACGATCGAACAGGAGGGCGAACGCGTCGGCATCCCCGCCGCGGGCCCGCTCGAGGCACCGCACCGGGTCCGAGATGTCGGAGAGGCTCATCGGCAGAACACCTCGACGCCTGGAGAGCGCAACAGGCGAACGCGCCTCCAGCATAACGGTCCCGGCGCGGCATCGCGACAAGCGCGCGGCAAAAGCGCGCGGCGACGACGGAGATGGGGAGTCGCACGGTCCATCCTGGCCGCCTCGGTGCGACGGACAGGATTGTCCGTGCTACGGCGCGATGGACAGGGTTCGCGCGCCCTACTTCACGACGGACAAGATGGTCCGTGCTACAGGCGTGGTTGAAGATCGACGCGGTCTATTCCGGCAGGACCCGCCCGCGAGGTCCGGATGAACCTTGCTGCGCGGGCTCGGCATCGAGCGGCGCAGGCTTGTCGGGCGGCGGTTCGCGCGCCTCGAGCGTGTTGGCCTCGTCGGCCAGGCGGCGGCCGCGCGTGTTCCACCAGCGCTGCCAGGCGCGCTGGTCGAAGCCGTAATCCTCGCCGCTCAGCCGGCGCAGCGACTCGAGCACCGCGTCGTTCTGGTACGGGCTGACCACGGTACGGATCTCCGAGGACGAGTAGGCGGCGGGCAGCGCGAGATAGCGCGGGCCACGCAGCGGCGGCGGATTCGTAGTGCTCCGGAGGCCGAAGCCGCCGTCTTGGAGCTCGCTGCTCCGCGCCGCGGGCACCGGGAGAGTCGTCGCCGACGGCTGCGCGTAGGAGCTCGACGGCTGGGCCCGCGTCTCTGCGGGCTGCGGCCGGCTCTCGGCCGGTTGCGGCCGCGTCACGCCCGGCGGCAGCTCGTGCTTGCGCTTCTCCTCGGTGACGGTGAGGATCGTGGTCGGCACGGGCGCGACAAACGGACCCGGAATGAGGACTTCGGTCGCCAGATCTGTGCGCACCGGAGTGATGAGCGCGTTGATCAGCCCGGGGATGGCCCGCTTCTCGTCCAGTTCGGCCGCCGCATCGGCCGCCGCCGTGATCAGGCCGAGCCGCCGGCTTTCCAGGCCTTCATTCAGGACAGCGAGCGAAACCTGCCGGTCCGCCTTGCGATCCCGGAGTTGATCGACAGCCCGCTCGCGCACCCCGGCCGAGTCGTCCACGATGGAGACCACGGTGAGCACGCGCGCCGCTTCGGGGCCTGGGATGCCCCCGAGCACATCGACCAGCTGCGTCCGTATTGTCGTGTCGCCGCGCTCCATCGCCTCCGTCAGCGGTGCGACGGCGAGCGGATCGCGGATGTCGGCCAGGCCCTCTCGGGCCTGGCGCGCCCGCTCGGCACTGCCGCCGGCGAGCCCCGCCACGAGCCGCGCAATGCTGCGCCGCAGGTTCTGCTGCTTGTCGAGCGCCGCCTGCCGGTTGCGCAGCTCCGCTCTCTGCTCGCGCTGCCGCCGCCCCGCTCGTTCCCGGGGCTCGGGCGCGGCTTCAGCGTCCGCGGCCCCGTCCGCGTGGCGCTCCGCCGGGGCCGCCGATTCCGCCCGCAACTTCCGCGCGTCCGCGTGGTCCGGGTCCACGGCCAACGTCTCGTTCAGGTGCTGCCGGAACGGCGCGTCCAGCCCGTTGGCTCGGCACCAGAGCGCCAGCTCGTAGCGCCCCGCCGCCGTCTCAGGGAACTGGCGCCGGGCGAGCTCGTAACGCGCCGCGCCGTCCGGATCCCGCATGACGCGCTCCACCACGCTACGCTCGACCGCGATCTCGCTGCGCCGCGTGCGCAGCCGGATAGTCCCCTCGTCACTACGGTGATCCACCACCAGCCCGCTCAGGCGGTTTCCGTCCCGGAGCACCACGGCGTCGTCCGGCAGCGCAACGGCGGGCGCGCCGAACAACAGGCAGCCGCTCACCACCATCGTTCGCCAACGCATGACCTTCTCCTGGAGCGGGGAGCAATCAGCGGGAGCGCGGCGCAGCGCCGTCGCTTCGGTTGGCGCCCTGAACGATGCCCAGAGGCGCGAGAGATGTCGCTTGCCGCGGCGGTGCAGGCGGCGGAGCCGCGCGCGGAGCGGGCGACGGGGCTGCCGCCGGACTTCGCGCGGGGCCAGAACCGGCGGCGGTCGCGGTCCGCGCGCCGCTCGGCGCCGTGCGCGATGGAGTCACGGCGGGCACCGCTGTGGAACTTGACGACGATGTGCGCGGCGTCAGCGATGAACGCATGTTCGAGCGGGCGGGGGCCACCGCATCCGGCGGCATCGCCCCGCCAGGGTGCTCCGCAAAGTTGCGAATCCCACCGAGCATCAGGTCCATGGTGCGGCGCTGGCCAAGCTGGTTCGCCAGCGCGGGGTTGGCCCGCAGCTCCTCGAGCGACCGCCCGACCAGGCTCTCATCCACCGGCCCGCTAATCCCGAAGACGATCGGCGTGCGGCCGAAGAAAAAGAACCGGTCGTCGAAGAACGAGGGAGCGAAGGCGGCAATCGCCAGGCCGTCGCTGATGATCACGGGCTGCTCGAAGCCGACAACGCCCGGGAAGCCAAACCCGCCCGCCGGGATGAACATCTGCGCGAGGAACGCCGCATCCAGTCCGCTCCGCCGGTTGACAACTCGGCCGCGCGGTCGCGACCGCCGCGGTGCGAAGTTGGCCGCGTCGTCCGGGGAATCGGCCGCCGCCGTGTAACGCAGGATGCGCTGCTCCTGGGTCTCTTGGTCGGCACGGGCCCGCTCTACGAGGGGACGAACAGCATCGAGCGTGCTTGCAGGGATGTGAGCCGAGCGTTCCGGGCGATCTGCGGCGCACGCAGGCATCGACCCGATCGCCAGCAAACCGCAAACGACCGGCCAGCAGCGCATGGTTAAACTCCCTACCGCTGGCAAAGCCCAGGGCTCCTGCCCCGCTACCCATCTATGGCTAATTGTCGCACGGTTCGGCGCCATGTCTACATAAACCCTACCAGATGGTAAAGAACAGGGTCTCCCAGACCACTGCCTGCAGCAACGGGACCGCGACCAGCGCGGCCAGCCAGCGGCGGTCCGCACGCGGCTCGTCGGCCGCGGGGAGCATGGCAGCTGCCACGATCAGCACGGGTCCCACGATGAAGAGCCAAACCCGCTCCACCTCCAGGATGAACACGCCACCGAAGACCATGACCGCGACGGTCAGCCACAGCGATCTCGCGAAGTGCGGACCGACCGACCCGAACGCGCGGGTTCGAACCGCGGCCGCGACAGACAATGCGGCCCCGGCCACGGCAGGGACGCCCAGATACCAGGCAAACGCGAGCAGGTTGCCCAGGCTGGTGTACAGCCAGTCCATCAGCGAATACGAGCCGAACTCGGCTCGGACCACCGCCGCATACTTCTGGTGCGCGAGACGCAGTGCGTCCAGCCAGTCGAAAGCGAACCCCCATCGCAGGATCGCGTACCAGGCGGCCAGCCCGACGGCCATGGACGCGAGCGGCCGGCCGACCCCCGGCCGCTCGATCCAGCGTGCGATGGCAAAGATCCCGACCAGCAGTCCGACAAACGCCTGGGCGAAGCTGAAGGTTGCTGCCATGCCGCCCACGGCTCCGGCCGCCAGCGCGACGAACACGCCGCCGCCCAGCACCGCCTCGACCGCCAGCCACAGGCTCCAAAGGGCCAGGCCCGCGAACAGGAAATCGGGCGCCGCCACCGCAAAGAGCAGGACGCTCGGTACTACCGGGTAGAGTGCCAGGACGCGCCGCTCGGTGGGTTCGCCCGCCAGGCGGCGTGCCAGCCGGGCGAGCGGGACAACCCCGGTGCTGCCCCCCAGGAGGATCGCCAGCGCGGCCGCCTCGGCGCTCAAGCCGAAGACGCGCGTCACTCCCCAAAGAAAAAGGGTGTGCCCCGGCGGGTGCTGGAGCCCGTGCAGGCTGAGCTGGTTGCGCGTCTGGAGACGGGTGAAGTTGGCGAGGAACCAGGTGGGCCCGTGCTCGGCGACGAGCGGCACATCATCCCAGAACTCTTCGCCGGGATAGACTCGGGTGAACGCGCCCAGGTCGTTGATCGGCAGCCGGATGCCGGCGACCGCAATGGCAAGGACCAAGAGCCAGAGCCATGACGCGCCGAGCGCCACGCAGCGCCGCCACGCGCCACGCGGCGCACGCTCCGTGGCGAACCACAACCACGCAATGTAGAGCAGTGCGACCGAGGCGGCGACGAGCACGCGCACGGAAACGCGCGGCATCCAGAAGGCATAGAGCGGGCTGCACGCGGGCCGCCCCTGGTAATCCGTGAGAACACGGACGGGGAGGAACCGATAGACCGCCAGGCCGGCGACCATCACGAGCACGGCGGCGCTCGACACAAGCAGAAACCGAAGCGCACGCCGGCTCACGGCGCCTCCCCCTGCTGTGGCGGCTGCCGGAGCTCGTCGAGTGCCCGAGCCAGCGATGCATCGGCGGGCCAGCGCTCGAGCCCGGCGCGCAGCACGCGGGCCGCCGCCTCCGGCCGGCCGCTCTTCATCAGGCTGACGCCCAGCATCGTGACGCCCGCTCGATCGCCGGCGATCGAGCCGTCCGACTGGAGCACGGCGTGCCGCAGCGCCTCGGCGGCGTCGGCAAACCGCCCGGCCTGAAAGCACGCCTCGCCCAGGACCCGCTGGGCTTTGGCATAGCCCTCGTTGAGACGAACCGCTTCGCGCCAGGCGGCCAGCGCCTCGTCCGCACGCCCCTCGGCCTGGTACAGGTTGCCGGCGTTGAAATACGACGTCGCCAGGAAATCGGCCGGGGTGTAGATGGGCCAGTTCACGAACAGGGCGGTCGCCAGGAGCACGCCGCCGCCGCGCGCAAACGCCGCGGCGTTTCGCGCACGCAGCTCGTCGGCGAGCGCCACGATGCCTGCTGCGGCCAGCACGATGAGCGACGGAACCGCGGGGATGCGGTACCGCGCGAACACGAAGAAAGGCACGACCGACGCGACGGTCGCCGCGATCATCAGGTAGATCGGAACGCAGCGGCGCCAGCGATCGAGCCGCAGCACGAGGCCGCAGAGGGCGAGCGGCGTCACGATGCCGAAGCCGATCGGCGCCAGCCAGAGCGCCGGAACCTCGTGCCGCACGAAGTAGATATCCACGTTGTCCGGCACCTCGTAGCGGTTCCCGAAGAGTGCCAGCTTGCGCAGCGTGACCCGCAGGAAATTGCCGGGATGCTCGCGGATGGCGCGCCAGCCGCGCGCATACCAGTATGCGGACACGCCGGCTGCCGTGAGCGGCCGGCCTTCCGCGCGCTCGGCAATGCGCCGCGCGTCCCGTTCTTCGTCGAGCGGCGTCTGGCCCCCGCCCATCTCGAGCGGCTGATACAGCCCGCTCGCCCCGTAGCGATTGCCGATGAAGAAGTTGTGGCCGCCGTGCGCCGAGATCCAGACCCATTCCCCGCCGACCGTGTGGTTCCGCACGGCCACCGGCAGGATCAGCGCGGCCACGCCGGCAAGAAAGAGCGCAACGGCGGCCGCCCGTCGTCCCCACGCGCGAACCGGCCACGCAACGCACCACCAGACGGCGACGGCGACCGAGAGCGGCAACAGGTTCGGCCGCACCAGGCAGCCGAGCCCCAGGAAGAGACCCGGCAGCCACCCCGCCCCCCAGTCGCCGCGCTCGACCACGAGGATTGCGGCGAGCAGGAAAAGGTCGAGCAGCAGGAGGCCGAGGGTCTCCTTGAGCAGGAACCCGGTGTAGAACACGAACGGGCCATAGAGCGCGGCGACCAGCCCGGCCGCGACGCCCACGCGGGCGCCGAACAGGCGCCGGCCGACCACGGCGATCACCGCGGCGTCGAGCGTGCCGAGCAACACCTGCACGAGCACGACGGCCGCGACGCGGACCCCGACGCAGCGGAACACCAGCGCCACCAAGTACGGGTAGAGCGGTGCGAAATAGAAGATGTCATGCCCCAGCCAATCGCCCGCCGCGATCGCCTGGGCCACCTGGTAGTGCAGCAGCGCATCTCCCTGCGGGTGGCGGAACAGCACGGAGCCGCCGAGCTGGATGACGTAAGCCAGGCGGACGGCGAGCGCGAGCAGCAGGACGATGGCAACCGCACCCGGCCAGCGCCTCTGTTTGTTGCCGTTCGGATTTGCACGCACACCTGGCCGCCCGTTGACAACGTTCATCGTAGCGCGACGCGCCAGCGCGGAGGGCACTCGCCCGACGCGCCAGCGTAGAAATCAAGCCGCGCGCGTCTCGTTCCTCGCACCGCTTTGGGCGACTGTACGATGACCGGACACGGCCTCGTGGGACGAGCTGTTACGAGCTCCAGGGGAGCAGCGCGGCGCGGTGCACGCGGCCGCTGTCCTGGTCCTGGAACGCTTCGTTGATCGCGTGCAGCGGGTACTTGTGCGACAGCACGCGGGCGAACGGGTACTTGTGCTGCCGGGTCGCCAGGAATTCCAGCGCTTGGAGCAGGGCCGGCGGCGCGTACCACATGATTCCGAGGATCGACTTGCCGCCGTGCACCAGCACCGAGGGATCGAACGCCACCGTGCGCTTCTGGTTGATGTTCCCGACCTCGACGTACTTGCCGCCCGAGCCGAGCATCTCCAGCCCCTCGGGCACGACGCTCGGGTGGCCCGCCAGTTCGATCACGACGTCCGCGCCCCAGCCGTCGGTCAGCTCGCGGACCCGTCGCACCCGGTCCTCGCCCTGCGGCAGCGAGCGCAGATCGATGATCTGGTCGGCCCCGAAGCGGCGTGCCATCTCCAGGCGGTCGTCGAGGCCGTCGATCGCGATCACCTGCGCCGCCCCCATCTCCTTGGCCACGGCAATCGCGTTGAGGCCCAGGCCCCCGCACCCCTGCACGACGACGTGGTCGCCGAGCCCGGTGCCGGCCTGCTCCAGGCTGTAGATCGCCTGGGCGAGCGCGCAGTTCGCCGGGCCGGCCATGTCATCGCTCACGTTGTCGGGCACCTTGTAGATGATGCCGCCGGGATGCAGGTAGAAGTACTGGCCGTACGCGGCGTTGAAATGCGGATAGACCTCGGGCGGCAAGCGGTGCCGCAGCCCGCGCGGACAGCGCGGAGTGCTGTGCCGCATGCAGGCGCGGCACTTGCCGCACGGCATGAAATAGCAGTACACGACCCGGTCGCCGACCGCCAGCGGCCGGCCCGCGCTATCGGCCTCGACCCCCTCGCCCAACGCGTGCACCGTTCCGACCATCTCGTGACCGATCGCGCGCGAGTACGGCTCCGGCTCGCCGCGCGACAGGTCGTACTCGCCGCGCCAGATGTGCAGGTCCGAGCCGCACACGTTGGCCATGCCGATCCGGACCAGGACCGCACCGGGCCCCGGTGGAGGCACCGGGAACTCGCGCAGCTCGAACGGGCGTCGCACGCCGGTGAACGAGACGGCTATTCCGAGCTCCGCCATGTTACTTGTTGCCCGCGCTGGTCGGTCGCCCGAGCTTCATCGTGGCCGTGGTTTCCACCTGCTGCTTGAAGCTCATATTCCCGACGGTCGTGTCCAGCGTCATCTTCTGCTTGCCGCGGTA
>JBGPMX010000123.1:0-9716 GCA_041487215.1 Planctomycetia bacterium
ATCCGCGTGCAGGTCTCGGCGGCGCACTCGCCCGATCAGATCGATCGGGCGATCGCCGCGTTCACGAAGGTCGCCGAGACGCACGGCGTGCTGCGGAAATCGCGCGACGAGATCCTGGGCCGCTGCGGTGCGTAGCCGCCGCCACTGGTTTATCGGCGTTGTCTTCGCTCATGACTACCTCATCGCAAAAGCTGCACACCGCGTGGTTGACCCTCCTCGTCCTGGGCATCGTTGCGGTGCTGGCGCTCACCGGCTGGAAGGTCGTCTGGCCAGTCTGGCTGGAGCACCGCGCCGTGCAGGCATTGGTTGAAGCCTTGCTGGCCGATCACCCGCGCGACTTCGACACCGCCCTGGAGGCGGTCCACGCGGTGCGCGGCGGGTCAGGTGCGGTGTCCGTTCTGGTGCAACACCTCGAATACCCCGACATCCGCGTGCGCACGTGGTCAGCAGACGCCTTGGGGAAACTTGGGGCCGAGGCGGTCCGGGCCGTACCGGCGTTGATCGACGCTGAGGCCGATGAAGACTCGGTGGTCCGGGAGCAGGCATGCCGGGCGCTGGCTCACATCGGCAGCCCCGCGCTCCCCGCGCTCATTCGTGCGCTCGAGCACGAGGACCCGCAGGTGCGCGGCTGGTCGGCCGAGGCGCTCGGCGAGATCGGCGATCAGCGGGCAGTCGCCCCGCTTGTCGCGCGGCTGGACAGGGAGGATGAAGTCGATGTGGTTATCGCAGACCTAGCGCGGGCACTGGGCAGAATAGCCTTGGAAGACGCGGGCGTGCGTGCAGCACTGGGACGTGCGATGGCGCGGCACAATCCACGCTCGTATCGCGGCGTCCCCTACGGCCTGAACTGGCTCGGGGCCGACGTGGTGCCCTTCCTGGCCACTCTGCTTCATGACGACGATCCCCGGGTGCGAGCCGCGGCGGCCCAAGCCCTGAACGCGAACCGTGGGGCAGTAGCGGCTCTGCCTGAGCTCATCGAGGCGCTCGGCGACGACGATCCGTCCATCCGTATCGCGGGCGCTTGCGTGCTCGTCAACCTCGGTCCGTTGGGCAAGCCCGCGGTCGATCGCCTGCTCGAGATACTCGACGACCCCGACGGCAACGTCCGCGTCTGGGCTGCACTGGCGTTCTGGAAGGTAAGCCAGCAACCCGAGCCCGCCATTGCCGCTTTCATCGCCGCGCTCGAGGATCCGGCCAGTGCGTACCATGGCATGGCTGCCCAGGCGCTGTCCGAGATGGGACCGCAGGCAAAGGTGGCGATTCCCGCCATGATCCAGGCAATGCGCCACATCCCGAAGGACAGAAC
Source organism: Planctomycetia bacterium (assembly GCA_041487215.1). Classification (GTDB taxonomy): domain Bacteria; phylum Planctomycetota; class Planctomycetia; order JALXBF01; family JBGPMX01; genus JBGPMX01. The sequence goes on from JBGPMX010000123.1 coordinate 1,307, forward strand.
CGAGGACAGCCGCTGGGCCGTCGCCGGAGCGCTCGGCGAATTCGGTTCGGACGCCCGTGACGCCGTCCCGGAAATCATCGCGGCCCTGCGCGATCCGGAGCTCGCCTACCGCTACATGGTCGCACGAGCCCTGGGCAACATCGGCGTGACCAGTCCTGAGGTCCTGCGGGCGCTCGAGGAGTCCCTCGAGCCGAAGGACCCCTTGCTGCTTGAGGAGGCCGCCGCAGCTATCCGAAAGCTGCCCATCCAGAACAAGCCGTCAACTCCTTGAAAGGCCACCGATGCTGCGGCCCTGGCTACTCGAAGAGCTGAACCTGGCGCACGTTCGTGCGAACAGCTACCAGGTGGCGGTGCTGCCCATGGGTGCGACCGAGCCCCATAACTACCACCTCCCCTACGGCAACGATTTCCTCACCGTGCGACGCGTGGGCGAACGGGTCTGCGCACGGGCGCACGGCGCCGGGGCCAAGGTCCTGCTCCTGCCCACCATCCCCTTCGGCGTCGACGCGAACATGCTGGCCTTTCCGCTCACCATCCACGTCGGGCTGATGTCGCTCGAAGCCGTGCTCGGCGACGTGATCCGGTCGCTCGAGCTGCACGGCATCCGCAAGCTCGTGCTGCTCAACGGGCACGGCGGCAACGAGCTCAAGCCGCTCCTGCGCGAGTGGTACGGCACCACGCCGGTATTCGCCACCGTGGTGGACTGGTGGAAGGTCGGGCAGGACCGCTACGCGGAGATCTTCGAGAAGCCCGACGACCACGCTGGCGAGATGGAGACGTCGGTGGCACTGGCGCTCTTCCCGGAGCTGGTCGAGCTCGGGCAGATGGCCGACGGCGGCACGCGGCAGGCGCGGTTCGAGGCGATCCGCCGCGGCTGGGCCGCGATCACCCGCCCCTGGCACCTGCTCACCGAATCCTCCGGATCGGGCGACCCCCGCGCCGCCACGCGCGAGAAAGGCGAGCGCTACCTCGAGCTGGTCACCGATCGGCTCACCCAGTTCCTCGTCGAGCTCTCCGCCGCCGAAATGGACGAGACGTTCCCGTTCGAGAAGTGAGGGGCGGGACTTACCACAGAGGCACAGAGGCACGGAGAAGCTGTTCGCCTTTCGGAAGGAAAGCCGGGCGGCCGGTCCCGAGGATTCTCTGTTTGACTTCTCCGCGTCTCTGCGTCTCTGTGGTCCACTCCGGTTCAGGCCACGGCGACGGGCGTGCGCGAAGGAATGGGTTCCAGGAAGCTGCGGCCCTCGGCGGCACGCCGACGCAGTGCGTCGCTGGGCGCCAGCCGCGGATGCTGAACCGCCAGTTGCTCGAGCGTCGCCACGATGCGCGCGAGCCCGACGTGCTCCGCGTACCGCAGCGGCCCGCCGCGAAAGGGCGCGAACCCCGTGCCAAACACCATGGCCAGGTCAATCTGCTCGGGCCGTTCGACCACATGTTCGTCCACCGCGCGGGCCGCCTCGTTGATCACCGGATAGACCATCCGTTCGATCAGCGTATCGATCGCGTACGGCTCGTGCCGGCGCTCGCCCAGCTCCTTGCGCAGCCGCTTGACCATCCGCGCGGCGGGCCGGGTCAGGCGGCGCCGGCGGCGCCAGTCGCGCCCGAGCAGCTTATCGCCCCCCTTCTTCTTCTTGCCCCCTGCGTCCGCCGCGCGCAGCTCGCGCAGCCGCTGCCAGAGCGGTGCCGGCTCCATACGCGCCCCGTACGCGCGGTGCATGTTCTCGGCCACGTGCGCCGACACGTCGAGGCCCACCAGGTCCATGAGCTCGAGCGGACCCATCGGGAAGCCGAACTGGATCGCCGCCTGCTCGATCGCCGCGGGCGTGGCCCCCTCGACCAGCAGGTAGCCCACCTCGTTCAGGTACGGTACCAGCAGCCGGTTCACGAGAAACCCGGCGCAGTCCTGCACGACCATCGGTGTCTTGCCGATGCGTTCCACCAGCGCCAGCGCGGTCGCGATCGCCTCGGGAGCCGTCCGCTCGGTGCGGACAACCTCGACCAGCGGCATGCGGTGCGGGGGGTTGAAGAAGTGGATCCCCAGCACGCGCTCCGGGTGCGGCACGTCCGGCGTTACCTGCTCGACGCGCAGCGAGCTGGTGTTGGTCGCGAGCACGGCGGCGGGTGCGGCCACTGCCGCCAGATCGCGGAACACCTGCTGCTTGATCGGGATCTCCTCGAGCACCGCTTCGATCACTACGTCGGCGTGTCCCATGCCGGTGTAGTCCGTGGTGGGGCTGATGTGCTGGAGCGCCCGGTCGGCGTCGAGCCGGCTGACGCGTCGCCGCGCCACGTCTTTGTCGAGCGCCTGGCGGATCTTGCGCAGCCCGGCGGACAGGTAGTCGGTCTGGACGTCCTTGAGCCGGACCCAGATGCCCCGCTCGGCGAGCAGCTGGGCGATGCCGGCCCCCATGGTGCCGGCGCCGATGACGGCGACGTTCGAGATCGCGTCGGGGCGGATCGGCACCTTCACATCCGCCGGAGGCTTCTTGGCGTCCTCGCTCAGGAAGAAGAGCCGCACGAGCTCGGTGGTGACCGGGCTCTGAGACAGCTCGGCGATGGCGGCGGACTCGGCCGCGAAGCCGGCCGGCTCGGATACGAGCCCGGCGCGCAGCACCGCAATGGCTTTGATCGGCGCCGGGTAATGCCCGTGGGTTTCGCTCAGGACCTGCCGCTCGGCCATGCGGAGCATGAGCTTGCGCGCCGCGCGCGTCTCTTCGATCCAGCGTCTCCAGCGCGGCTGGCCCGAGCGCCAGAAAAGGGGCTTCGCGTGCTTGGTCCCCGCTTCGGCCGCCGCCACATGACGCCGCACGATCTCGGCTGCGACATGCTCGAGCGCCTCGGTGGGGACCACGTCGTGGACCAGGCCCCTGTGGCGCGCCTGGCGCCCGTTCACGCGCTCGCCGGTGAGGATCATGGGCAGTGCGCGACGGAGGCCGATCGCGCGCGGGAGGCGGACGGTGCCGCCCCAGCCGGGGATGAGGCCGAGCCGGACCTCGGGCAGCCCGAGCAGAGTCTTACGGTGGTCGTCGGCGATGCGGTAGGTGCAGGCCAGGCTGAACTCGAGCCCGCCGCCGAGGCACGCGCCGGAAATGAGCGCGACCGTGGGGACGTCGAGCGCGGCCAGGTCGGCGAAGACGCGCTGGCCATGCTCGGAGAGCTCGCGCGCCGCCTGCGCACCGGCCAGCTCGCGCAGCTCGGACAGGTCCGCGCCGGCGATAAAGTTCCCCGGCTTCGCGCTGCGGAACACGACGCCGCGGATCGTCGGGTCGCGGCGCACGCGGGCGATGATCTCGGCCAGCTCGTCCAGCGAGCGGCGTGAGAACGTGTTCACCGGGCGGTCGCTGCGGTCGATCCGCACGGGCAGGATGCCGTCCCGGAGCTCGTCCGCGTGCCATGTTTCGGCCATGTCTGGTGGACCCACCGCAGTTGTGAAAGGCAAGCAGTCCGCAGCAAGAGGTACGTCAGGCTTTCCAGCCTGACTCGGTTCGGCATCGGCCTTGTCAGGCTGGAAAGCCTGACGTACGCCGGATCGGCAGCCTACGTAGACGTCGGAAGTCTGCCGCGGCAGCGACGACCAGCCGGATCAAGCGGCGAGCCGCTCGACGACGACCGCGCCCCCCTGGCCGCCGCCGACGCAGAGCGTTGCCAGGCCGATCGTCTGATCGCGGCGTTTTAGCTCGCCCAACAGGGTGAGCACCAGGCGTGTGCCAGTCGCGCCGACAGGGTGCCCGAGCGCGATGGCGCCGCCGTTGACGTTGAGACGATCGAGGTCGATCGGGCCGAGCAGCGCGCGGCTCGCCCCGGCCCCCGCCGCCTCCGGCGACTCGAAGCTGCGCAGGCAGGCGAGCACCTGCGCGGCGAACGCTTCGTTGAGCTCGATGAGCTCCATATCGGCCAGCCGCAAGCCGGTCTCTTGGAGCACGCGCGCGGTCGCATGCACGGGGCCCAACCCCATGCGCGCGGGGTCGCACCCGGCGTACGCGTAGCCGCGTATGCGGCCGAGCGGGCGCAGCCCGAGCCCGCGGGCACGCTCGGCGTCCATTACCAGCACGGCGACAGCGCCGTCGGTCACCTGGCAGGAGTTGCCCACGGTCACCGTGCCCCACCTGCGGTCGAAGTACGGCGGCAGCTTGGCGAGCGCTTCGAGCGATTGCTCTTCGCGCGGCCCGACATCCCGCGGCACCGGCTTGGCAGCCGGTCCGACGTACACGGTCATGACCTCTTCGGTGAGGCGACCGGTCTTCCAGGCCGCGCAGGCCATGCGGTGGCTGCGTAGCGCGAACTCGTCCTGTTCGGCCCGGCTGATGTGGAACTCGCGCGCCAGCTTCTCCGCCGTTTCACCCATCATCAGCCCGGAGACGGGGTCGGTCAGGCCGAGCTGGATGCCGAACTCGGGGCGCAGGTCCGAGGCGCGGAAGCGGGCAAGTGCGGCCAGCTTGCCGAACGGTCCGCGCGCGCGGTTCAGGTCCCAGAGCTTGCCGGCGAGCCGCTTGCTCCAGAACACGGGGATGTTGCTCATCGAGTCCACGCCGACGGCGATGACCGCTGCGGCCCGGCCGGCGCGCACGCGCTCGACCGCCTCGGTGAGACACTCGAAGCCGCTGGCGCAGTTGCGGCTCACCGTGTGCGCCACCCGTTCGCGGGGGATGCCGGCCTCGAGCGCGATGACGCGCGCGACGTTGGCGGCCTCGGGGGGACTGGCGACGTTGCCGGCGATCAGCTCGTCAATCGAAGCGGGGGGAAGATCGAGTCGGTCGAGCAGCTCGCGAACCGCGAGACGGCCGAGCTCCTGGGCCGGCAGGGCCTGGAGCGGCCCCATGACCTTGCTGAAAGGCGTGCGCACGCCAGCGACGATCACGGGGTCGGGCACAGCTTCTTTTCCTCGAGCGGCGGTCCCGCGGGTGTCTCGGCCGCCCGTGTGCGCAGCTCCACGCGGCGCACCTTGCCCAGGAAGTTGGTGGGCAGCCGGTCACACACCTCAATCGTACGGGGCACCTTATACGAGGCAAGCTCGGCGCGGCAATAGGCCTGCAGCTGGGCGGGATCGATCTGGACGCCGTCCGACGGCACCACGTACGCCACCAGCCGCTCGCCGAACAGCGGATCCGCGACCCCCACCACCGCGCACTCCCGAACGGCGGCATGCCCCCCGAGCACCTTTTCGACCTCGCTGGGGTAGATGTTCAGGCCGCCCGACTTGATCATGTCCTTCTTGCGGTCGACCAGCGTGAAGAACCCATTCTCATCCATCCGGGCCAGGTCGCCGGTATAGAGCCAGCCGTCGCGCAGCACCTGCGCCGTCTCGGCGGGCTCGTCCAGGTACCCGGCCATCACCTGCGGGCCCCGCACGATGAGCTCGCCCACGTCGCCCGGTTGCAGGTCGGTCTCTCCCGTTTCCACGTCCACCACGCGCGCGTCGGTGTCGGGAAGCGGCATGCCGATCGTGCCCGGTCGGGCGGTCGCATCGGGCGGGTTGCCGTGCGTGACCGGCGATGCCTCCGACAGCCCATACCCCTCGAAGATGACCGCGCCGGTGCGCTCGGAGAACTCGGCGCGAATCGCGGGATCGAGCGCCGAGGCGCCCGAGAGGCAGACGCGCAGCCCGGAGATGTTCTTGCCGCGGCGGCGCATCTCCTGACACAGCGACGTGAACATGAACGGCACCATGGGAGCCACGGTCGGCCGGCACTTCTCCATCACTTTGCACACGTTGGGCGGGTCGAACCGCGCCTGCAGGACCAGCGTGGCGCCGCCGGCAATCGACGAGAGCAGCCCCACCGTCGATCCGAAGACGTGGAAGAACGGTAGAACGGCCAGCACGACTTCGGAACCCGGCTTCAGCCCGCTCCAGACGTGCAGCTGCGCGACATTGGCCAACAGGTTGAGATGCGTGAGAACGGCCACCTTGGGCGTTCCCGTCGTCCCGCCCGTGGGCTGCAACACCGCGGGCTGGCCCGCGTCGCTCAGCACGGGATCCGCAATCGGCTCTCCGTGGTTCTCGTAGAGCACCTCGAAGGGAAGCACGGTGGTCGCGGTACCCGCCGCCGCCCGATTGCCCAGCCAGTTCTTTACCAGGTACGGCCAGCGCAGCCGGATGGGCAGGTGCGACGCCAGGCTGCACACGATCACCAGCGGAATCGGGTGGCGGCGCGTCGCCTCGAACACTGGGTCCAGCTTCAGATCAAGCGCCAGCACCACCCGCGCGCGCGCCAGCTGCGCCAGTCGCACGAGCTCGTGGCTGGAGTACAGCGGATTGGCCGGCACGACCTGCGCGCCCAGCCAGTGCGCCGCGAACCAGGCGACGACAAACTCGGGGCTGTTCGGCAGCGCGATCATCACGCGGTCGCCGGTACGGACGCCGAGCCGCGCCAGATTGGCCGCGACGCGGCGAACCCGCTCGCACAGCTCCTGGTAGGTCCAGCGGGTGCGGTAATAGTCGACCGAGAGCCGGTCGGGATAGCGCCGCGCGGCGCAGAGCAGCAGCTGCTCGGCCCGGAGCGCGGGGTACACCAGCCCGCGCGGCACGTCGCTCGGGTAATGCCTGAACCACGGCCGCCATGAAAGGCCGATACCCGGCTCGATCGGGAACGGCGACTCCTTCAAATTCCGCAGCGCAACAGCCAGCGACATGACCGCCTCACCCCCGCCGTATTAGCTGGGTAATCGCCGTACCGAAATGCTGTCCGATCGCACGCGATGGAGAAAGGATTTACCGCACCTGACAAAACCGACCGTTCCGACCGCAATCAGAGGTGGATTTGGCTTCCCCTGTCCGAATATTCTGTTTGCTTAATCTTATTACGCTGCGGGACCCGATTCGGATCAAATTGTCGCAGATTCGCCATTTATGCCAATAGCAACCCGGCCGCCAGCAATCCGGTGGGTCGAGGCCGGCCGGGACGGTGCGGCTTCTCCGAGCGGCCTGCCGTTCCGCCCGGGAACTAGCCGCCGCGGGCAACCCCGGCGCACCAGCGAAAGGAGCTCCCTTGACGCCGCAGACACGCCTCCTCGCGTTACTCACGGCCACGTTCGCCGTTGTTCCTCTGCCCATCGCCCGCGGCGGTGACACGGACATCCCGCGTCCCGAGCATCCCCGGCCGGACTTCGAACGGCAGGCGTGGGTCAATCTCAACGGCGAGTGGCAGTTCCGCTTCGATCCCGAGAATGAGGGGGAAAACCAGAAATGGTTCGAACCCGCCGCCGAGGGATTCGATCGCAAGATCGTCGTGCCGTTCTGCTGGGAGAGCGAACGATCGGCAATCCACGACAGCTCGAAACAGCGTGTCGGCTGGTACCGCCGGAGCGTGACCGTTCCGGAGAGCTGGCGGAACCAGAACACCTGGCTGCGATTTGGCGCCGTGGACTGGGCGGCCGACGTGTGGGTGAATGGCGAGCACGCCGGCGCTCACGAAGGGGGCTATACCCCGTTCGAGATCGACATCACCGAGCGCGTGCGGCCGGGCCAGCCGGCCTGGATCGTGGTCCGGGCCACCGACCCGACCGATCCGGAACTGCCGACGGGAAAGCAGGTAGGCTGGTACACGCCGACCAGCGGGATCTGGCAGACCGTGTGGCTGGAGGCGCGCCCGGCGCGTTACGTGGCGGCGCTCGACATACGGCCGGAGAACACCCGCGAGGGATGGTTGGTGTCGGTCGCGGCCGACGTGCGCGGCCCCGACGGGCCGTGCCGCCTGCGCATCACCTCGCCCGACAAGACCGTGCGATCGCCCTACGACTTCGAGGGGTCGATCGAGAGTCGGCACGGCAAGATCATCGGCCGACTCGCGGTCCAGGAGCCGAAGCTCTGGGCGCCGGAGTCTCCGCATCTCTACGACATCGTGGTCGAGCTCGCCGGGCCGGACGCAGCGGCGGGCCGCGACGCCGTGCGGACCTACTTCGGACTGCGCACGATCGAACGCAGCCGCCTGGATAACCTGGGCCACGAGTCCGTGCTGCTCAACGGCAAACCCATTTACCTGCGCGGTGCACTCGACCAATCGTTCAACCCCACGGGCATCTACACGGCGCCCGACGACGCCTTCCTGCGCCGCGACATCGAGCTGGCCCGCTCGCTGGGGTTCAATTTCCTGCGCATCCACATCAAGCCCGACGAGCCGCGCCGGCTTTATTGGGCGGATAAGCTGGGCTTGCTGATCATGCAGGACATGCCGAACACGTGGCAGCAGAGCCCGCGCGCGCGGCACGCCTGGGAGAGCACCATGGAAGGGATCGTGGCGCGCGACCGCAACCACCCGGCCATCTTCGCCTGGGTGCTGTTCAACGAGACCTGGGGGCTCGGCAGCGGCCGGGATTACGGGCGCGAGTACCGCCAGGACCAGGACACCCAGCGCTGGGTCGCGGAGATGTGGGAGCAGGTCAAGAAGAAGGACCCCACCCGGCTCGTCGAGGA
>JBGPMX010000124.1:0-9662 GCA_041487215.1 Planctomycetia bacterium
GGCCAGCATGACCGGCAGAGCCAGCGGCAACTCCACGGACCAGAGGATCTGCCGGTCGGTCATGCCCATGCCGCGCGCGGCATCGCGCACGGCCGGCGCCACGCCGGTAATGCCCACGTAGGTGTTGAGCACGATGGGAAAGAGGCTGTACAGAACGGCGGCGAAGATGGCCGCCGGCTGCCCAATGCCGAGCCAGGGAATGGCCAGGCCCAAGAGCGCCAGGCTCGGCACGGTTTGCACCAGCGCCAGCGGCGCGATGACCACGCCGGCGACCCGCGGCGTGCGCGACAAAACCATGCCGACGGGAATGCCGGCCACGAGCGCCATGCCGACCGAGCGCGACGCCAGCGAAACGAAGACCAGCAGTTCGCCCCAGAAACCGTCCTGGCTGCGTCGCCACGCATCCACCAGAGCCGAGATCGCGTCGGCATGCATCACGAGGCCGCTCCCAGGTCCGTGAGGATGCGGTCGCGTAACGAGCCGGCCGAGAACACCCGGCCGGCAGTTCCGTTCACGAGTACCGGGGTGGCGGGATCCGCGTGGGCAAGACGGGCCAGGACTTCCCCGAGCCGCAGCGTGGCGGGCAGCCGCAGCGCATCGGGCGTGGCCGGGACGCAGGGCAGGCCGTCGACGACCTGCCCAATCGCGAGCACCTCGAGTGCGAGCGTGGCGCGGCGCTGGCCCAGGAACGCGCGGACGCGGTCCGAAGCGGGCCGCAGCAGAAGCTCGCGCACGCTGCCGCGCTGCACGATCCGGCCGGCATCCATCAGCACGATCTCGTCGGCCAGCTTACCCGCCTCGGCGATGTCGTGCGTGACCAGCACGACCGCCTTCGCCAGTTGGGCCTGCCAGCGCTGGAACTCGTCCTGCACCATCTCGCGCGTGCCCGGATCCAGGGCCCCGAACGGTTCATCCATGAGCAGGATAGCCGGGTCGGCGGCGAGTGCGCGAGCCACCCCGACGCGTTGCCGCTGGCCGCCGGACAGTTCGGACGGGAGGCGGCGCCCGAACGCGCGCTCGGGCAGGCCGACCAGCTCGAGCACCTCCGCCACACGGCGCCGGACACGGTCGCGCGTCCAGCCCAGCAGCCTCGGCACCACGGCGACGTTGGCCGTCACGGTGAAGTGCGGAAAGAGGCCGGCCTCCTGGATCACGTAACCGATGGAACGCCGCAGCCGCTCGGGGCGCTGCCCGCGCACGTCCGCGCCGCCGACCAGCACCTGGCCGCACGTCGCTTCCTCCAAACGGTTCATGAGGCGGAGCGTGGTGGTTTTGCCGCAGCCGCTCGGACCCAGCAGCGCGACCACCCGTCCCTGCGGCACTTCGAAGGAGACGTTCTCGACCGCCGTCACGCCGGACGCGAAGGTCTTGGTGACGCCACGGAGCTCGATGGCCGCCGTCTCGTTCATGTCAGCACCAGGCAGAACCGCTGCTCGGGATCGCTGAAGATCGCCTGGGTCCGGAGGCCATGCCGCGCCAGCATCGCCCGCATGGCGCTTGCCGTGTGTTTGTAGCAGTTCTCTGTGTGGATGGCTTCACCCGCCCGGAACGGAACGTCGAGATCGATCGCGCGCGCCCGCACCGTCTGCGCACGCGTGCTGACCAGGTGCATCTCGATCCGCCCCTGCTCGCGGTTGAAGCGTGCGTGGTGTTGGAACGCGCTGAGGTCGAAGTCCGCGTCCAGCTCGCGGTTGATCCGGGCAAGCAGGTTCAGGTTGAACCGCGCGGTGACGCCCTGCGCATCGTCGTAGGCGGCCTCGAGCAGCGCCGGGTCTTTGATCAGGTCGAAACCGAGCAGGAAGCGGTCGCTCTCACGCAGGGCGTGGCGCAGCGTGCCGAAGAATGCGGCGAGCTCCGGCGGCGCCAGGTTGCCGATCGTCGAGCCGAGGAACGCGACCAGACGCGGCGCTCCGGGCTGTTCGGCCAGACAGCGTAGCCCGTCCTCGAACTGGCCGGCCAGCCCGCGGACGGAAAGCGCTGGGTACGATTCCACCAGCCGTGCGGCGGCCTCGGCCAGCGCTGCGGCGGAGATGTCGATGGGCACATAGGTCAGGGCCGGCTGACGAGCGAGGCAGGCCTCGATGAGCAACCGAGTCTTCGTGGAGCTTCCGCTCCCGAGCTCGACCAGATCGAGTGGCGTGGCACAGCGCGCCGTGATTTCCGCCGCGTGCTCGCGCAGCATCGCCGTCTCCACGCGCGTCAGGTAGTACTCGGGCAGCGTGCAGATCTCCTCGAAGAGCGCCACGCCCGCGGCGTCGTAGAAGTACTTGCAAGGGAGTGACTTGTCCTTTGCGGTCAGGCCGGCGCGCACATCGCGTGCGAGATCCTGCACGGTCGTGTGCAGCGTGAGGATCGCGGTCCGGTCGAGCGAGCGTAGGGCGCCTGTCAAAAAGCTCATGTTGGGGCAAGCGATCGTCTCAGTGTAGCTGAATTCGCCAGAATTCAGACCCTTCTGAACTCTGGCGAGTTCAGCTACAAGGTGCAGGTGCGGAATCCGGCGAGCACGTCGCGACGGTCGGGGGTGTAAAAGTTTCGGTAGCAGTTGCCGATGAGGCGGGCGCGTGTCGCGAACGCACCGCCGCGCAGCACGCGGTGCGTGCCGCCGAACCACGGCTCGGAGTACTCCTTGTAGGGGTCGGCCGCGAATCCGGCATACGGCTCGAAGTCGCTCGCCGTCCACTCCCAGACGTTGCCGATCATCTGGCGAACCCCGAACGCGCTGTCTGATTCCGGCAGCAGGTGGACGGGAATGCAGTCCGCCTGGCGCAGGTCGAGGTGCGCACGCCGGGGGTCGCAGCCCGCTTGACCCCAGGGAAGCGTGCGGCGGCGGGGGGCGAGCGTGCGGCCGTCCGGCGTGGGCTCGGCCGACGCGGCTGCCTCCCACTCCGCCTCGGTCGGCAGACGCCGGCCCGCCCAGCGGCAGTACGCCATCGCCTCGTACCAGTTCACGTGCAGCACCGGCAGTCGCTCGTCGAGCGGTTGCACGCGGTTGTAGCGGCGTACCAGCCAGCCGCCATTCGTCGAGCACTGCCAGTACAACGGGTGTTCGGCACGGGCTTGCTCGCGCCAGCGCCAGCCTGCGTCGCTCCAGAGCTCGCGCCGCTCGTAGCCGCGATCCGCCACGAACTCAAGGAACTGGCGGTTGGTCACCGCGGTGCGCGCGATCCGGAACGGCCGGATCGCGACCGGCTGTGCCCACTTCTCGTTATCGAAAACGAAGGGCGTGTCCGGCGTGCTCCCCAGCAGATACGTTCCCCCCGGCACCTCGGCGTCCTCGGCGCACTCCGCGGCGTACGCGACGCCGTCCGCGCGCGGCTCGGCCGCCGGGAACGGGCGGGGCGCCGAATAGCCCAGCGTCTGGCGGGTGTACACAAACGCCTCGTCGTGCATGTCTTCGTGGGCCAGCACCAGCCGGTGGAAGTACGCCTCCGCATCGTTGAGAGCGCAGCCTTCGAGTCGGTCGAGCACGCGATCCAGAACGTGGCGCATGTACGCGAGCGTCTCGGACCGGGAGGGGAGCGGGATGGTCCAGCGTGTGTCGTGGGGCACCCGCGCCGAATCGTACAGCGCGTCGCCCTCGAGCAGGATCGGCGGCTCGCCGCGCAGCTGCCGCAACACCCAGCGCTCCTGAAACCAGGCGGCGTGTCCGATTTCCCAGAGCAGCGGGTTGACGATCGGCAGGCACGGGCCGATGAGCTGCGCGTCGCTCAGGTCGTCCACCAGAGCGAGCGTGCGACTGCGCGCGTCCCGGAGCGAATCAGCTAGTTCGCGGGCGAGAGGCTGCATGCTGCTAAGGGAGTCCCAAGAACCTGTACAATCTGCCGTGGCGTTCAGCCATTGTACAGGTTATCCGCCGGCGCTGGCGTCCTGAACTCGAGGTGAAAGGCGGGCACTCACGATTGCGATGAAAACCCCGCGAACGATTCTCCTGATCTGCCCCGCGCCGCGCGGGTCGCGCAAGGGGAACCGCATCACCGCCGTGCGCTGGGCGCGACTACTCCGCCAGCTGGGTCACCGTGTGACGATCCGGCAGGATTACGGCGGCGAGCGCTGCGACGTGATGATCGCGCTGCACGCGCGGCGCAGCGCCCCGGCGATCCAGCGGTTCGCACGGCAGCGGCCGGACAGCCCGCTGGTGGTCGCCCTGACCGGCACGGATCTGTACCGGGACATCCGCACGAGCGGCGTGGCACGCCGCTCGCTCGATCTGGCGAGCCGGCTGGTGGTGCTCCAGGCGGCGGGGCTCGCGGAGATGCCGGCGGGGCCGCGGCGCAAAGCCCGCGTGATCCTGCAATCCTCTGAGCCGACCAAGGGCCGACCCGCCGAGCGCGCGCTGAGCGCCGCGCCGGACTTCCGGGTCTGCGTGCTGGGGCACTTGCGCCGCGAGAAGGACCCGTTTCGCGCCGCGCTCGCCACGCGCCTGCTGCCCGAGGGATGTCGCGTGGGGATCATCCACCTGGGCGCGGCGCTGGACCCCGCGATGGAACGCTGGGCGCGCGTCGAGAGCGCGCGAAACCCGCGCTACCATTGGCTCGGCGAGGTCTCGCACAAGCGGGCACGCCGGCTGCTGGCGCGGAGCGACCTCATGGTGCTGTCGTCGCGCATCGAAGGGGGGGCGAACGTGCTGTCCGAGGCGCTCGCGGACAACGTCCCTATGGTGGCGTCGAACATCCCGAGCACTGCCGCGATCCTGGGCGCGGGATACCCCGGGCTCTACCCGGCGGGGGACACGCGAGCGCTCGCCCGCCTGCTGCTCCACGCGGAAAGCGATCCGCGGTTCTACAGGCGGTTAGAGCGCTGGTGTGCACGGCGGGCGCCGCGCGTGACCCCGGAGCGCGAGCGGGCCGCCTGGGATCGACTCATCGCCGAACTCTTTCGGTCGCCATAAAAAGAGAGAGCCCCACGCAGGCGTGGGGCTCCCCCGCTGTCCCTTCTCGGATTCCGTGTGGCCCAGTCCCCTTGCCGCGGGCGGTGTAATCCCGGCGCCGACCCATGCCCGGGATCTGCCGATGGCCCGCGCACAAGGTTGCCAGGCCGCGTACGATTAGACGTCGCCGATGCGGATTAGGGCCCATCAAAAAATAACTTGCCCATTGGACCTACGATTGGAGCCACTGCGAGCGACACAGCGGGCTTGATCGGGCGGCACATTGACAAAACGGGTGTCGATCCCGCGCCTGCAACTCGCCTCGCAGTGGCTCCATTTCTGCCCATTTCACCGGTGTCGGCCTGCCGTTGAAAGAGAGAATCCGCTGAGACACACCCCGGCTCTCCATCGGACGTGCCATGGCAACTCGATGTCGCACACGCCGCGGATTTTCTCTTTCAAGTGGGTCAAATGGTCAAGTTATTTTTTGACGGGCCCTTAGTTCCGCTTCTGTTGCCGATTGGGGTCCGCGTTCTCAATGATGAATAGCAGCATCTGCTGCCGGCCGGTCGATTCCGCGGGGGCCGGCGCCGCCACCGCGCCCCGCGGCTTGCCCGCGGCGACTGTCTCGAGCCGGATCAGGGACCGAACCGAGTCGAGCGTGCCGGGCACCTCGAACACCTGAGCCACGCCGCGCTGGTTGGTTTGCGTGGAGCGGGCGGCCAGTTTGGGCTGGCGGATCGCCATCTCCACCGGATCCGCGGCAGGATCGCGCTGGGCTCGATCCTTGGTATCTGCGGCATACGGGACGCTGCCGGGTGCGTTCGCGCGGGGGGCGTCCGGCTCCGATTCGGCGCGGCGCACGCCCAACTGCTTGGAAGCCGGCCCCTGCGTGAAGCGACGCGTCCGGGCGACGTCGCTTGGGGGCGCGCCCGCCTTGTCGTCGGCCAACGCGGCGGGCTCGACCGCTCTGCCGGCCGCGCGCGCGGGCGGCGCAGACGTGGCCGCGCCGACCTCATCGCTCTGCAAGCGCTTCAGGCTCTCGAACAGAGCAACGGACTTGTCTTCGAGTTCGCGCTGCGGTGCGACGCTCTGTTCGAACCTGCCGAGCACGGCGGTTTCGGACTTGTCGACCGCCACCTGGAGGATCGGCGAGTCGGTCCCCTCCTGAGCTCGGAGCTGCGTGAGCAGGCTGGCCAATTCCTTCACATCGGCCTCGACGCTGAACCCGGCGACCGAGTCAGCGGCCGGCGCATTCGGCGCGCGCGTCTCGGCCTCGGCGGGCGTGACCAGGATGTTGTTCTCGGCCAGGAGGTATTCCACGGCCTTCATGCCGCGCGAGCGATCCACGACATCGACCACGATCCAGCCCGGCAGCGAACCGGGGAGCATGTCGCCGGGCGCCACTATGGCGCCGAACGCGTCCGGAGCCGGCTCAGGCGCGGATCGGACCAACGAGGCGGACCGATCCGGCTGCGGCAGAGACGGAGCGGCGTTCTGAGGGAGCGGCGGGCGGTGCGACCACACCAGCAGCACGACCGCGGCAGCCGCGGCGAGCGGGGCGGCCCATCGCGCCCAACGCCGGCCGCGCCGCGGCGACGCCGCCGGTTCCGGGCGCAGCAGCGCGCGGCGCCCCAGCTCGTCGATAATGCCGTCCGCGAAGTCCGCCTCGAGCTGCTCCTGAGGGAGCTGCGCGAAGAAATGGCTCGTCGCCTCGAGCTCGCGCAGCCGGCGCCTCGCCTCGGAGGAATTCTCCAATAGGCGTTCTACGCCGGCGCGCTCGTCGGGGGAGAGCTCACGATCGAGATACGCGCTCAACAGTTCGTCGTGCTGTTCCAGGTCCATCGCTCGCCTGCTCGCTGCCTCTTCTTGGCCTCGTCGGGTCGCCTCGGGTCACTCGTCCATCAGGTGTCTCAGCCGTTTGCTCAGCTCGAGCCGCGCGCGGTGCAGACGGCTCCGCACCGTGCCGATCGGGCAGCCGAGCGTCTGGGCGATCGCCTCGTACTTCTGCCCCTCGATCTCTTTGAGCACCAGGACGACACGGTAGTCGCGCGGCAGGCTCTCGAGTGCCGCACGCACCTGCCGGTGGCGCTCGTCCTGCTCCAGCCGGCCGCTCGGGTCGGACCGCGACACGTCGTCCGCCGGCTCCATGCCCGACGCGTCCCGGCCGGTGGGGATCGACACGGTCGCGCGCTGCCGGCGCTTCAGGCTCATCGACCCATTCACCGCAATGCGGTACAGCCAGGTGTAAAACGCTGAACTGCCCTGGAAGCGGTCGAGCGACCGGTACGCCTGGATGAACGCCTCCTGCACGAGATCGCGCGCGTCCTCGGGGTTCCCGACCAACCGGACAAGCGTGTTATAGAGTCGATCCTGGTACTTGCGCACCAAGTCCGCGAAGGCCTCCTTGCGCCCTCCGAGACACTCCTCGATCAGTCTTGGGTCGTCCGAGCTGTCGGTCACGAGTCGTAAGTCTTTTGAGAATTAGACGCAAGAGATGCCGAACGGTTCCCATGAAGGCGCAACCGGACACCGGATAAATTCATAAACCGATAAGCGGCATTTGTTTATGGTTCATTGCGGACGCGCTGCCAGCGTCGCGGCAGACGCAGGGCGGAGCCGGGCAATACGGTGAACGTCGCCGGTCGGTGCCCCGAATTCACTTGAATCAGGCGGCGGAGGCGATGCGCCCGAAGATCATTCGCCCGGCGCTGGTCTGGAGCACGCTGGTCACGATCAGTTTGACCTCTTCGCCCAGGAAGCTCCTGCCTTGTTCGGCAACCACCATGGTGCCGTCGTCGAGGTATCCGACCCCCTGCCCGGGCTGATCGCCCGGCTTGGTGATGCGAACGAGCATGGTTTCGCCGGGCAACACGACGGGTTTGAGCGCGTTGGCGATGTCGTTCAGGTTCACGACGTGGATGCCCTGAAGGCGGGCGAGCTTGTTCAGGTTGAAATCGTTAGTGACGACCTTGGCGTCGAGATGCTTGGCCAGCAGCAGCAGCTTCTGATCGACATTCCGCACGTTGTGGAACTCGGGCAACTCGATCTCGTTCGTATGCAGGTCGACATTCTCGAGCGTGCGGAGCTTGTTGAGCACGTCGAGCCCGCGCCGGCCGCGGTTACGCTTGAGCTTGTCCGTGCTGTCGGCTACTTGTTGCAGCTCCTGCAGCACGAAGCCGGGCACGACGAGCGGGTTATCAAACAGGCGGGTCTCGGCCAGGTCCGCGATGCGGCCGTCGATGATCACGCTCGTGTCCAGCACGAGCGGGCGGTTTCCCTTGGTCTCCTTCGAGAACTCGACGTAGGGGATGATGAACCGGAAGTCGTCCTTGGTCTGGAGCAAGAAGCTGATGCAGAGGTAGCAGACGATGGACGTGACCAACAGTCCGCTCCCTGCGGCGATCGCGCCGCGGACTTCCTCCTTCAGGGATCTCAGCACCGAGTTCTCGAAGAGCTGCACGAACGGGGCGCCGGCCAGAGTAATGAACCAGCTGATGGTGATGCCGACGAGCAGTCCGATGAAGATGGCGGAGAGGACCTCGATGCGCTTGCGGCGGATGATCACATCAATCGCGATGGCGCCGGCGCCGAGCAGGAGGACCGCGATGAACAGCACCGTGGCGGGCAGAGCGGGCAGGTTGAACTGCCAGGTGAGCGAGCCTGCCGTTCCCGCCCAGACGAGCAGGAAGAGGGCTCGGATGATCCAGAGCAGCATGTCCCTATTCCTTGTGGTTCTCATCCCTGCACGCTCCAGGGCGCGGAGGCGACGAGCCGCGGCCGCGTGCCAGCCGCTCGGTGAGTAGATCGTAGAGAGATCTCAGTGATTGGGCAATGACGCGCGTATCCGAGATCACCGGCATGAAGTTGGTGTCGCCGTTCCAGCGCGGCACCACGTGCCAGTGCAGGTGACCGGGCAGGCCGGCCCCGGCCACGCGGCCCAGGTTTAGCCCCACGTTATAGCCGTCCGGCTTCATCAGCTCGTCGAGCACGCCCATCATGTCGCGCACGGTTCGCGCGCCGTCCAGCATCTCGTCGTCGCTCAGCTCGGCCATCGCTCCCACGTGGCGGCGCGGCGCGACGAGCAGGTGGCCGTTGTTGTACGGGTAGCGGTTGAGTACGACGATGCCGACCGGCGTGCGCTGGACGACCAGGTTCGCGCGGTCGTCGGCTCCAGCGGCGCCGCGGCAGATGAAGCAGTCGGTTTCGGGTTGATCCTTGTGGGTGACAATGTACTGGAGTCGCCACGGGGCCCAGAGCTGGTCGTGCGCCAAGGCGAATCCTCCGTCAGGCCGCGGCCGCCGCACCCGTTCGGTACCCCTGCGGCCCCTGAAAGCCGTCCAAGCGGGCGTGCCGCGCTTGCCGCCCGAGCCGTTGTCGCGCTCCGCGTAAGCCAGGACCGCCACCGGGCGAGCGTGGGGAACTCTCACGCGGCGGCGTGTGCCGCGGCGTCCCCCGCCTTGATAGCCGGCTCGTCGGCGCCGCGGTTCCGCACGAGCATGGGGCAACCTCGCCGGGCGCCGGTCAGCCGAGCCGACCGGCTCGATTCGGGCCCAGGCTGAGGCGGACGATCACGCCGGCCTGCCTTTCCGCGATTCTCGGGGGGCGGAAGCGAAGTGAGTGATGCACAGAGACGAATGAATAAAACAATAACAGCATGCAACAGAACGGGTTCGGCACGGCACACTCGGCGCCCTGCCGGCCTCGGTTTTGTTGGACGCTCGGAGAGTAAAAAAAAGAGCGGGCGATGGGATTCGAACCCACGACGTCCAGCTTGGGAAGCTGGCATTCTACC
>JBGPMX010000125.1:0-9640 GCA_041487215.1 Planctomycetia bacterium
CCGGCCATGCCGACCCAGAAAACGAGCGCGATGGCGGCGCCCGCGAGCCCGAGCGCGCGATACGACACGGCCGAGGGACCCCGGGTGACGAGGGCGACCAGCGCGACGATGGCGGCCGAGCCGGCCGTGGCAATGACCGCGCCGCGGGACAGCGTGCAGCACACCCCGGCGACGATGAGCGCGCCGAGCGCCAGCACCGCGAGGTCGCGCGTCGACCACGCGGTGGCGTGGCGCTGCGCCCACGCCGTCACGCCGACTGCGTGCCGTCGCCCGTGCCGCCGCCGGTAGGGATCGGCTTCGGCACCACCCCCCGGCGGGGAATAGGGGGAGTCTTCGGCAGCGGGATCGGGGCGGGCTTGGCTGTACGGGGAACTCCCATGCACGCCATGGGGGTATTCTGCGCCGCCCGGTGCGGGATCGGGCCGGGTGGCCGTGCGCCCGGAACCGTGCCGGCTGCGCTGCGCCAGCGCGAAGAGCAGACCGATGCAGCCGGCCAGGCAGAGATTGAGGAAGCCGCCCGCGTTGTTGCGGTTCACGAACGGGCCGAACGCGGTCGCGTCGCCCGCTGTGATGCCCCATGCCAGCATCGCCTTGGCAGTCAGACGCTGTGCGATGCCGACGAAGCTCACGGCGCCGCCGGTGAGCGCGGCGACAACCAAGAGCCGTTGCTGGGCGGCGCGCGTGCTGAGCGACCAGGCCGCGACCAGGAAGGCGGCCAGATACATGGCCAGCTCGAGCGCGACGCTGCGCGTGGCCGCAGGGTAGAGGCTGATCGAGGCGGGAGCGTACGCCGTCGCCGTTGCGGCGGGGTCGTGGGTCAGTTCGGCTGGGTACTGGGTCAGTTCGGCGGGATACCCCCCCTGTCCCACCCTTGCGAAGGGGGGGAAAGGGGGGGTCGGATTCCCAGGTGACCCACTAGCCGCAGTGGCATCACCGGCCGGGGTTTCGAAGGCCTGCGGCAGCAACGCGTGGCGCCACCGAGCCGTCCCGGGCGCGATGGCCGACAGGAGACGTGGCGGCAGCGGCAGGGTCTGGGCGAGGCCGAGCGCCACGCCCAGCGCGATCACAAGACCCGCGGCGGGAAACCAGGGAGCCGCGCGCCCGCGCACGGCGCTATCGATGGTCCAGAGGAGGACGAGGCCCCCCAGGGCGATCTGCAGCACGAGCCGCGATCGCGGCTCAACGCTTCCATACGGCCAGGGCGCCCACGCGATCAGCGCCAGCAGTCCGATCTGCGCGAGCGCCGGGGCGATCGGCGCCCGAAGAGCTACAGAACCCAATCCCTGGGATGACGATGCAGCCGCAGTCCTTCGCGCTGCGCCCGGAAGCGAACGCATGTTGCTTGCGTCAATTCAACCTGGCATCGCGTGGTGGCTCAGTTCGATTGGATACCCCCACTGTCCACCCGTTGGCAATCTGGGGGACAGGAGGGGCAGATTCGAAACTGACCCACAACACGGCATCTCGACAACGACTGAATTTCGAATCGGCTCGGTTGGTTCCGTGGTTCCGTGAGGACGTGTGCTCGGCTCGGAATGCCTGCGCCTGCCCCATGCGCAGTAGGTAGTTAGGGTAGGGATGCGTCACGGGGATATCAAGAGAATTCTGCCTAGTCTTTTTTGTTTGACATCGTTGCGCTGCCGCACGATACTGCGCCGGTTGATGTTGCACGCCGCGAGCGTGGAGAGGTGATCATGGAAACGCTGCGCCACACACGGCTGCTCGACGAGCAGGCGGGGTCCGACGTTCCCCGCGAAGAAGTCCTCTCGCTCGCCAACTCTTTGGATGAGCCGGCGCAACCGGACGCTGGTCCCTCGCTGGTGCGTAGGGCCAGTGTGCGCGGCAAGCAACGGATCGTGAATGAGGGTACTGGGTCAGTTTAGCTGATACCCCCCCTTCCCCCCCTTGCTAAGGGGGGGAGCAGTTTGGCTAATACCCCCCCTTACCCCCTTGCTAAGGGGGGGAAGGGGGGGTCGTTCCTCAAACTGACCCAGAACCTCAAACTGACCCAGAACCTGAAACTGACCCAGTACCTGAAACTGACCCAGTACCTGAATCTGCTCCAGTACCTGAATGAGGTGTGCCGTTCCATGAAAAACGCTGTCGCGCGTCGGCCTACGGTTTCAGCGAGCAGCTGCCGCTGGCTCCTTTTCCTGGTCGCGGTCGCTTGTGCGAGCCTGCCCGTTGCCGCGCGCGGTGAGGATTCGGCCACCGAGGCGGGACGACGCAAGAAGTCCGCCATTCTTTTGTTCCTGCGGAGCGCGGGAATTACCACGAACGTCACGAGCGCCACGAGCGACGACGGATCTGGCGTTCCCTCGGCGCAGGCGAGCGCGGCACCGGCCGGCGTCGTGAAGGCGGCGACGAGCGACGACGACAATTCCCGCAAGCGAAAAGATTCGGACGACTTCAAGAACCGGCACAAGAAGCACAAGCCGAAGAAGAGCAAGTTCCACCCGCGGGACGACGATTAGCGGCCCTTTCCAGTTCACGGCCTCCCCCGTTGCGGTTCCCTCGCCCCCGCGCCCTATGGATCATGCGGGGGAGAGAGTTCAGGGGTCAGGGTTCAGCAGCCAGGAGTCAGCAGTCACGCGCGGTTCCCTCGCCCCCGCGCTCACGGATCATGCGGGGGAGAGGGAAGGGTGAGGGGGCTTTTGGCCCGAGTGTTGGGGTCCCGGCTTTAGCCGGTCCTCATGGCAGCGTAAGGCCGGCTCTGAGGCAAAAACACCGGCTAAAGCCGGGACTCCAACCGGGCGATTCCTGCGTGAGGAGCACCCTTCACCCCCGCCCCCTCTCCCCACGCCCGCTCCGATGATCCAGGCGCGGAGCGAGCGAGGGGCGAGGGGAGCGCGGGCGCGCTCACCCTGCCCTCTCCCACGGATCTAGGAGGGTGCGTTCCCTTCTTCGTCTGCCGGCAACTCAACCCTCTGATTTCCCATGCTTGGAAAGCTCTTCTCCGCTCGCGACACCGATGAGGCGTTGCGGCACCGGTCGTGGTGGAAACGTGGGCGCGTCGCGGGCCGGCGCTCAACGCCGGCGCGCCGGCCTGTCGCCCTGGAACCGCTCGAGCAGCGCACGCTGCTTGCCGCCTTCTTCGTCGATGGGCGGCATTGCCTGCAGGGCAGTGAGGACGGTTCGTCGGCACAGCCGTTCTGCACGATCCAGCGCGGCATCGACGCGGCCGCGGCGACCGCCGAGACGAACGACGTGGTGACCGTGGGGCCCGGCAGGTACCACGAGCAGCTCGACATCAGCTCGCCCATGACGGTCGTCGGCTCGGCAGCCCGCCGGCCCGTGCTCAAGGCGCCCGCTGTGGTCCCCCCCGTCAACGCGGCGGGCTCGCGCCCGATCATCTTCGTGCACGACACCGGCGGCGTCCTGCTCCGCCTACTGGTTGTGGACGGCCGCTCGGCGCTGGCCACCAACCCGGGTCTCGCCGGCGTTTCCTTCAGGAACGCCAGCGGCAAGGTGGTCTCGAGCGAGATCCGTAACATCAACGCGCCCGGCGCCGCCATCGCGGACGGGGCCGGCGTCATGGTCTCGGCCGATCACTCCGGCGAACGCGTGTCGCTCAAGCGATCGCTCGTGCACGGCTACCAGGCGGTCGGCGTTGTTGGCGACGGCCCGGTGGACGTCCGCGTGAGCAACAACACGCTGACCGGAGCGGGCCCGACGGGCCTCGCCATCCAGTACGGCGTGCAGCTGTCGTCCGGAGCGATCGGCGTGGTGCGGGGCAACACGATCAGCGACCACGAGTACACGCCCGACCCGCTCAGCGCGGCCGGCGTGCTGCTCGACGGGGCCGCCGACGGCGTGCGAGTGACAGGCAACGTCTTCCAGAACAACGAGGTGGGCATCTTCAACTCGTCCACGAACAACAGCACGCTCGCGGGCAACGTCGTTTCGCAGAGCACGAACACCGGCGTGTTCGTCGAGCGGTCGGCGGGCGTGCGCGTGTCGGGGAACACGGTGACGACGAACGCCGCAGGCGCCACGGCAATCTACGTGTCTCGCTCGAGCTCCGTCGAGATCATGGCGGCCCAGCTCGATGGCACGGGCGGGACCGACGCGTTCGGCATCGTGCTCCAGCGCACGACCAACAGCTCGGTGCACGACAATGCGATCGCGCACTGGGACGACACCGGCATCGTCCTGGATGCCGCCTCGGTGTCCAACTCGGTGGTCAACAATGTGGTTGCCGGCAGCGGGAACATCGGCATCGAGCTGGGGGTGGACTCCACGGGCAACACCGTCTCCGGCAATCAGGTGTCCGGGAGCGGGGTGCACGACGCGCGCGACCGGTCCGCCGGTGAGGGAACCGCGGGGACCGGGAACACGTGGCAGCAGAACCAGTGCGGCACGGAGCTGCCGGCGGGGTTGTGCTCGTGACGGGTCGCGGGTGGTGAAGTCAATCGCGCCGGTATACTAGCGGTACGGTCTTAAGCGAACGGCGCTCGGGCGCGATTCCTTTCTGTCGCCCTTCCAGGGCTGGGATGTTTATCGTAACTCGTTCCAGGGGTTGCGCCGGGCTGCGCCCGGCTCACCCCTGGCTAACGACGGTCGCCCTTCCAGGGCTGCGCGGCTGTCCGCTCGTCTTGGAGCCGCGGAGCGGCGATTGTTGTTCGTGTTCCACGGCCCGATGCTTTCTGGCCGCTCGTCTTGCAGCCGCGGAGCGGCGACCGTCGTTAGCCAGGGGTGACACGCAGCGCCAGCCGCGTGGAACCCCTGGGACCATGCTGCACGGCGTGCCAAAAAAAAGGCCGACAGGGCATCCCCCTGTCGGCCTTGATCGTCTTACGTCCAGATGCGCCGGCGGCGCAGCGGACGCCGCCGCTAGTCGCCGTTCGTCTCCAGCGCGAAGCTGCCGTTGTCCGCCACGTTGAAGTACGGCATCCAGCGGTGGCCAGCCACCGTCTTCGTCTGGGCGCCGCCGCTCGGGTACCACGCGATGCCGACCGCGATGTTCCAAAACTCCTGCTCGAAACCGCTATCCGTGGCGAACACCTTCTCGCCCGGCCCCGAGCTGGGATGGATGTACTGCGCGGTCGCCGTCAGAGCCAGGCAGTCGTTGAGCGGATAGTTCGAGCTCGCCCCGAACACCACGCTGCCCGGGTCCTCGGCCAGGCCGATCCACCAGCGGGTGTCGGCGCCGATGCACCAGTGGTGGTCCCAGTAGACGTTGTACTGGTGCAGCGGGTGCACGTCCGAACCGAGATCGAGCAAGCGGTCCGATTCGTTCCCCTGCGTCGTCCAGAAGCCCACCTCGTCGGTCTCCGAGAGCGCGTAACCGAACTGAAGGCGCCACTGTCCGATATAGATCGTGTCCGCTTCTTCCCCAATCCGCTCGGCATAGAGACGATCATAGGCGATGCCCCAGCTCCAAGGGCGTGGACAGGGACTGCACAAATCCGCGCGCTGAAAAATGCCCAGGGTGTTCATGAAGTGCCGTTCCACGGATGAGCCTTCGTCTCCACCCGCATTACCGCGGCCGTGGAAATTGTAGAATCCGGCGCTCACCCCGACCTGGCCTCCGATGCCCCAGCACTCCAGCAGCGGGAAGCCCATGTTGAACCCGGCCCGAACACCGAAGTTGTTTGGGTTCGCGTCGTCGTCCACCGGGCCCTGCCAGCCTTCGGCGTTGCCGAACAGGTACATGTTGTTGAACAGGCCGCCGCAGCGGGCGTCGTCGCAGCAGCCGCCCATGGCTGCAGCGTAGCCGTCCCCGGCCATGCCCGGTGCGGGCAGGCTTTCCGCCTGGCCGTTGGCTGCGCCTTCTTGCAGCGTGATCGGGCGGGTCGATCCCTTCCCTAGCCGGTTATCGATCTCGGCCACTTGGGACGGCGCGAGATAACGCCGCGCCTGGCTCATGATCAGGTTGCGCTCCTGGACGCTGACCACGCCGTCCTGGCGCGCGTCGTCGATCATGGCATTGATGAGCGCCGCGTTCGGCGACGCGGCCGGAGAACCGGCCTCCGAGATCGAGATCTCGGCGGGGTAGGACGGTGGCGGCGCCGCCCCCACTGTTCTTGCCTGGCTCATGGCCGCCAGGGTCAACCCCAGGCAGCTCGCCTTCCACAGCGACCTCGGAATCGTGAACACTGTTGTATTCCTCCTCCCATTGGAATCTTGCAGAGCCAGTCCGCGCGCCACGAAGCGAGCGAAGCCACGCACCACGGTCAACCGTTCCGAGACGCGGGCGGGGACAGATTCATGCGACGAAACGAGCGGTCCAAAGGACCGCGGCACCGCTTGACTGAACTGAACGGTTTATCGGCTGTGCGGATTATTCCGCCTGAAACAAAAGGTGCGTTTTTGCCGGAAAGACTGGATATCGGCGATGCTCCGGTAGGGCCGCGGGCGAAGGGCCCGCGGGGTGGCCCAAGTTGCGGTGGAGTACGACGAGTGGGGGAAGTGAGATTGCTTACGGCCTATTGTTTTTCGTCGTCAAGAGATCCTTCGCTGCGCTCGTTCCTCGCTGCGCCCAGGATGACACGCTTTCACGTGTCCATCGAAGAGGGACGCGAGCCCGGATCAAGCCGATGGAAGCCTGGGGCCAACGAAAAGCCCCGGCCTTCGCGAGCGAAAGCCGGGGCAACGTCGTAATGCAGCGCGGTTCGATGCCTGGGCTGTGCTATTCCAGACCCGGGGTCATGCCGCGCATGTCGTTGAGCAGGCGGTCCAGAGCGATGCTGAGCTTTTCGGGTGTCTCATAGACGCCGGATGCGATCATGCGGCGGATCTCGTCGACGCGTTCGTGGCGGATGTCGCTGGAACGCGCAATCTCTTCGAGCATCCTGGCTTCCGGCGATATCTGAATCTCGTCCCGGGGCATTTCCAGACCGGCGGGGCGGACGGAGTCGGTCGCTCCGGCGGACCGATGGGGGAGAATCGGACTCAGGCCGTTAGGCCCGTGCGGGCCATGGATCTGCATCGCTGCCCTCCTTTGTTCGAGCGGCTCGGGACATCCGGTCGTGCGGCCGCGGATGGGTCGAGTGCCTATTATGCGGAAAACCCGGAATCGTACAACCCGTCCTGGGCGCCGCCGGATGCCTTTCGAGCACGCTGAGACGGCGCCGGGCCGTCCCCGTCGGGCATTCCGCGGATCCTTGCTACCCCACTGTATCGGCTGTCGATGCGACGACCATTCAAGCCGGGAGTTGCGGCGATCACGATCTCGAACGGGCCGGGCAGGTTCCGACGCGCACGTTGAATCGGTCGGCCGTTCGCAGCTTGCCCGCCGCAGCACGGCGGGCAAGCCGCGTCACGCTTGACTTCCTCGAGAATACCCGGGGCACGGGTGGTCGAGCTACCTAGGGCGCGGCGCAGCCGGGCGGAGGCCGGGGCGGCTCGCTCTTCGGTGGCTCCTTGATGAGGTAGGTCCGTTTGTCCTGCGACTCAAAATATGTCCGCATGACCATCTCGGCGAGCAGCCCCATCAGAATGCTCAGGATGCCGGTGACGCCGAACAGCGCCACGAGCACCGGCAGCGGCGTCTCGACGAAATCCTTGCCGAAGGCGGCCACGAAGTCGGACGAGAACCAGCGTGTGCCGGCCAGTGCGACGATCTTGAAGAACGCCGCGGCCGCGAAGCCCAGCAGCGCCAGCAGCAGGGAGAAAAGGCCGAAGCCACCGAAGAGGTGCATCGGCCGCTGCGAGTAGCGGTCCAGGAACCGGAGCACGACCATGTCCAGCACCACGCGGAACGTGCGCCCGAGCCCGTACTTGCTGCGGCCGCGCGAACGCGGTCGGTGATGCACCTCGATCTCCGTCACCCGTGCCCCCTGCCACGCCGCGTACACCGGCACGAAACGGTGCATCTCGCCGTAGAGCCGCACCCCCTCGAGCACGTCGCGGCGGTACGCCTTGAGCGTGCAGCCGAAGTCGTGGAGCCGCACGCCGCTCAAGCGCGAGATCATCCAGTTGGCCACGCGGGAGGGCAGCCGTCGCGTCAGCAGCGGATCCCGCCGCTCGCGCCGCCAGCCGCTCACCACGTCGTAGCCCGCGCGCAGCCGCTCCACGAGGCGGGGGATATCGGCCGGATCGTTCTGCAGGTCGCCGTCCATGGGCACGAGCACGCGTCCCCGCGCCCGGTCGATCGCCGCGGAGAGCGCCGCCGTCTGACCGGAGTTCCGCCGCAGCGTCACCCAGTGCAGCCGCGGGTAGCGCCGGGCCAGCCGCTCGAGCTCGCGCGGCGTGCTGTCCGTCGATCCGTCATCGGCGATGACGACCTCGAAATCGATCCCGGCCGGCTCGAGCGCCGCGTGGATCTCGGCGCAGAGCGGCTCGAGGTTGTCCGCCTCGTTGAAGACGGGGACGACGACGGACAGGACCGGCGGGGCAGCTTCACCACGTTCCTTGAGCGCTTCGCCGGCGCTCGGCCCGGAGCCGATCATGGGTGGGGAAGGTTCCAAAGCACCTCAGGGACGAGCATGAAAAGGGGCCAATGCCGATGGGTCAGCCCGATGGGCTGTCATTCCATTGACATTCATTCTTTGGCTCGTGTCAAGCGGCCGTGCCCGCCACTTCGCCATCGTTGGATAGCGACTCGCGGAAGCCAGTACCGCGCGGGCTCACTCGGAGAGGCCGTGCGGCGGCGGACGCGCTGCCGCGTTCGTCTCGTCCACTTCCCGAACCTGCTCTAGCAAGGCGCGCAGGCGCGCGGTGTTGTCCGCCTCGGTCGAGGCCTCGATGGCCCTCGACAGTTCCTTTTCTGCTTGCTCGACTAGCGCTCGAGATCTTCGCCTTTCGATGCGTGCCTCGTATTCGGCGCGCCACGCAGGGGGCCACCAGAAGGCCGGCGGCTGTGACTGCGCCACTGCGACCGTGATCCTGGACTCGCGCCAACCGGGGTACAGCACCACGCCGGTCACTAGGACCGTGACCGCAATGATCGCAATCAAGCTGGCAGCGGTCCAGCGATGGATCGTTCGACCTGGGACGTTCAAGGAAGACACCCCGGATGATGGAACCGATTCATTCTAAACGAAGCCGCGGGGATGCAGAACGGCAGCTTGGCTTGACCAAAAGCAAGATGTGGACTACCTGTACGCCCGCAGCGAGTGCAATGAGTTGGCCGTGCTCTACGGGGATGATCGATCCATGGGGCTCACGCCCGCCGAACACGGACGCGAGCCGGTGACCGGGGCACCGGGCGAGGGCGAGCGGCGGCAGCGGCGTTTGCGCTTCCTGGCTGCCGCGCTCCTCACGATCTGCGTGCTCGGCGCCGCGACGCACTACGGGATCAAGGCGGCCGAGCACCGCAGCGCCATCATGCGCTGGCGCCCGCTCATCGAACGGCTCGTGCGCGGCGACGACGTGTACCGCAAGGCCGCGTACCCGAATCCGCCGCTGCTCGGCATTCTGCTCTACCCGCTGACGCTGCTGCCGCCGCTCGGCGCCGCCCTCACCTGGTTCTTCCTGAAGGTCGCGATGGCTGCCGTCGCCATCCGCTGGGCGCTTCAGCTCTCCTGCTCGCCCGGCCAACCGCCGTCGTTCGCCATGCGCGCGGCCGTGATCCTGCTTGCCGCGCGCCCGCTGCTGGGCGACCTGGAGCATGGCAACGTGAACATCCTCATCTTCTTCGTGGTCATGCTTGCGCTCTGGGCGTTTCGTCACGGCTGGGACCTGTCCGCGGGGGTCG
>JBGPMX010000126.1:0-9618 GCA_041487215.1 Planctomycetia bacterium
AGGGTCTCCCTGACTCGTACCTAGATCCTTCGCTGCGCTCGTGCCTCGCTGCGCTCAGGATGACAGCGTCGGCGTTCGTGCCTCGCTGCGCTCAGGATGACAGCGTCGGCGCGGCGAAGCTCTCGTCCGAGGGAGTGGCGGCAGCCCTAGACGTGGCGCAGCGCCTGGATGGGGTCCATCCGCGCGGCACGCCGCGCGGGGTAGAGGCCGAAGACGATGCCGACGCCGACCGAGATCCCGAACGCGAGCAGGACCGACCAGGCGCTGACGACCGTCTCGATCCGGGACAGGTAGGTGACCATGAGCGGGATGGCCAGCCCCAACAGGATGCCGAGCACACCGCCGCTCGAGGAGAGCACGGCGCTCTCGACGAGAAACTGCGTGATGATGTCGCGGCGCTTGGCGCCGAGCGCGCGGCGGATGCCGATCTCGCGCGTGCGCTCGGTCACGCTCGCCAGCATGATGTTCATGATGCCCACGCCACCCACCAGCAGCGAGATCCCCGCGATCGAGCCGAGCACCAGATTCCAGATGCGCTTCTCGTGCTCCGCCTGCCGCAGCAGCTCCAGCGGCACCTGGACCTCGTAGTCGTCGGCCTTGGCGTGGTTGTCTTCGAGCACCTTGCGGGCCATGGCTGCGGTCTGGCTGACCAGGTTCGAATCGTTCACGGTCAGAGTGATCTCGTAGAGCTGGGTGCGCTCGAAGTCGAGGCTGCCCGAGCTGCGGATGACCTGGAGCTCGCCGAAGCGGAGCCGCGCGGCCGTGAGCGGGATGTACACGGAGTGATCGGGATCATCCTGCGCGGCCGCCTGGCTGGCGGACCGGCCGGCGGCCAGCGGCGCCAGCACGCCGACCACGCGGTAGGCAGTCGGCCCGATGAGCAGCGGCTTGGCGATCGGGTCCTCGAAGCCGAAGAGCCGCGCGGCGGCCCCGGCGCCGAGCACGACGACGTTGGCCGTGGTCTCGAGATCCGGCAGCGTCAGGAACCGGCCACGCCACACCCTCAGGTGCTTCACGCCCAGGAACGCCGGCGTCGTGCCCAGGACGTGCGCGTTGGCTATGCGGCGGTGGTGGTGCGCGAGGTCCTTGCGGACCAGCGCGACCGGCAACGCCCGGACCACGGTGGGCAGCGTCGCGAGCAGCCGGTCGTAGTCCTCGTAGCGCAGCCCGTACTCGACCACGCGCGTCTGCTTCTGCTGCACGCCCGACGTCGAGTCCTCGACGCTGTCCCCCTTCTGGCCCGGCTTCACGCTACGGAGAATGACGTTGGTTGCACCCAGGCGGCGGATCTGCTCGAGCGCCTCGCGCTTGGACCCCTCGCCGATCGCCAGCATCGCGATCACCGATGCGACGCCGAGGATGACGCCCAGCGCGGTCAGCGTGCTGCGCAGCTTGTGCAGCAGCAGGTTCTTGCTCGCGAGCTTGATCGTGCGCAGTAGCATGGGCAGGTTTCCCGCGGGCGGAACGATCCCGCGGTCATGATTCGGGCGATATCGCGCGCTCTCCCGCCTCGGCGGGATCCACGATCGCCATCGGGTTGAGCACGACCCGATCTCCTTCGCTCAGCCCCGAGAGGATCTCGACGAACTTGTCGTTGGTCCGGCCTAGAACCACCGGCCTTCGTTCTACGCCGCCGGGCCCTTCGACGTAGCAGGAGTTCTCGCGCTCGACCTGGACGATGGCCTGGACCGGGACGCTGAGCACATCATCGAGCCGGTCCACGTGGATCTCCACGACCGCGGTCATGCCGGGCCGCAGCTGCTCGACCTCCTCATCGATCGTCACAACGGTTTCGTAGACCTTCACATCGGGACTGATCATGAAGTTGCCGCCCTGCGCGGGCAAGACGGCCACGGACTGGACCGTCCCGCGGTAGGAGCGTTCGGGGAAAGCATCGATCTGGATCGTGGCCTCGAGCCCTTCGCGGACCTGGTCCAGCACCGACTCGTGCACCATCGTCCGGACCTGCATCCGGGACAGATCGGGCAGCGACAGGATCTTCATCCGCTCGATGACCAGCTCCCCCTCGCCGATGGGCCGGCCGAACGGCGTGCGTTCCGTCGAGTACGCGACCATGCCGTCGTGCGGCGCGTAGATCTTGCACTTGTCGAGCTGTTCCTTGTACTTGGCCAGCTTCTCCTCCTCCTTGGCCAGCGCTCGGTCGGTGGCGATCTTGGCCGCCTCGGCCTGCGCGAGCAGCGAGGTATTGTCGCGCCCTACCTGGAGCGAGCCCTGCCGAGCGGTGTTCAGACCGCCTTGCAGCTCGAGCTTCTTCATGGGGTGCTCGAACTCTTCGAGCTTGCGGCGGTTCGCGGCGGCATTGGCCAGGGCGTTGGTCGCCTTGACCAGTGCGTCCTCGGACTGGACGGTCTTGTAGACCGCTTGATCGAGGTCCCCCTTGCCGCGGTAGCCCAGCTTGTAGAGCATCTCCATGCCGCCGCGCGACGTGCGCTGCAGCAGCATGCCGGCCTGCGCCTCGACGATCTGGTTCTTCGCTTCCTGGATCTTCAGATCGAGATCCTGGATCTCGATCTGGTAGGTGCCGTCCTGGCCGTCCTCGTACATCCGCAGGTTTAGCTGGGCGAGCTCGACCTTGAGCTGCGCGGCGGCCAGCGCGGTTTCGTTCTGGGTCTTCTGGTTCTCGAGCTTCGCGGTTGTCTGGATCTGTGCGGCCTTGGCCTGCTCATAGCTCAGCACGCGGCTGTCCACCCGGTCTTCGAGCGGCGCGGCGTCGAACTCGACGAGCAGCTCGCCGTGCTGGACGCCCTTGCCGTTCGGGACGATGGAGACAATCCGCGTGCCCGGCTGACCCGGCACCGTCTCTACGTCGCAGCGGATTTCCGTGTTGCGTTGACTCTCCAGGTTGCCGCGCTCGGTAACTGTGATGGGCAGGTCGGCGCGCGTGACCGTGTAATAGACCAGCGGGCCGCCGGCGGCACCGAGTTCGGTCCGGCCGTGGCGCAGCCATACCGCCGCGGCGCCGAGGGCGACCAGGGCGGCGACCACCCCAACAAGGTGCATGCGGCGCCGGGGTCTCGAACGCGCCACCGAGCGGACGGGTGAGAGCTCGCCACGGAGCCTGCCATGGTCGTGGCGCGACAGCGCGGATGGGGACGACGGCGTCCGCTGCGCGTCGCCTTGTCGCAACGTGGTGATGCTCACAGGATGCTCTCCTTTCCGGCGGTGGGGTGAGTGGCAGTCTCAGCGCCGGTGCTTTCGGCGGGCGAGGAACCTCTTCTCGCTGGCGGTTCGGGCCTCTTGCCCGGCCTGGTGGGGTCCCTTCCGGGACGGCCTTGCCTGGGTGCCTGGCCGGGTCGTCGGGGGAAGCCTCGCCTGCACGCACGGGGCCTCGACACCGATCGGAGCACGGCCCTGCTTTAGGGCGGGTATCAACGAGGGTCGGCCGGGTCCCCGTTTGCGAGCCCACTGGGGTGGCCCGACCGCACAGCTCCATCATATCAACTTTGCGTCATACGTCTACCGGGGTATGGGTCCGGCGGTTTGCACGATGGGCCAAGAGGCCCGGAAACGACAGCCGGTGGATGTGCCTGAGCGCAGGATGTGGGAATAGCCGGGACGTCGCGGCACTGGGCGGGACGCCAAGATGGGGTAAGGAGTTGCTCGCCGCGCGGCCAGTCATCGGCGAGTTGGGAATGGTGTTCGACTTCAGGGGCCGCGAACAGTCGACTTGGGAATCAGCTCGTCTGCCCCGTCCCGCCGCACACAACTCTTCAATCAATCGCTCAGCCCGTTTTTAAAGGCACTTCACGCGGTTTTCGAACGCCAATCAAACCCGAATTGTGCGAAGGGGGGGTTCGACTTTCACCGGAAAGCCGAACAGGCGCGGGGGGTGTTCGTCTTTGACACAACTCTAAGTCCCATCATCGCACATCGACCAGGAAGTCGAACAGTCACGGCGCGCGGTCATGGTTTGGGTCACGGCGCGAATTCCAGGCGGCTGTCACGGCGCGCGGCCAGTCCCCATCGCATGGCGACTGGGCGGCATCCTCAAAGCCGCGTCGATCACCGCGCGCGGTCTTCTCAGAAATCACGGTGCGCGGCTGAGGGCTACTCGGAAAAGTCCCTTATGTACACCGTGATTTTCGGCGTCGAGACCGAGACGGATGAGAACTGCAAGCCGATCAGCTTGATGTTGAAAGGCTTCTTCGTTTTCGCGGGGAGCGGTCGGACAAAGTCAAACCAGACGTCGTCATCACCGGCCGATTCCATGATCGCCTCGAGCTCCACGTACGCGTAGTCGCGCACACCGGTGTTCGCCACTTCGCCGACAACGGTCCATGTCTGAACCTGGTCAGCGACGACGGCGCGTTGACCGAGGACCTTGTATTGGAACACGAGGCCGATGTCCGCGTCGGTCGGCTTGTCCACCAGGTAGGCTTTGATTGCCGCCTCGCCGTGGACGCGGGTCATCGTCCCGTACACGCATGCTAGCTGACCCTCAACGAACGCCCCTTTGAAATCTCCGACGATTCGCAGCGGGCCACGGTCCCATCCGGATGGTCCCTTCTTTGTTGCGATGATCCAGGCATCGCCCTCTCTAGCGATCGGCTTACCGACAACCGCCACGGTGGCGTTTTCTTTCACCTGGGAAAGTTGGTCGAGGGTAACCGGCTTGCACATTTTCTTAAACGATTCCTGACGAAGCAGCTTATTGCCGAACTGGATGTCGCCTCGAGCGAGTCCCATCTTTCGAAGCGCCTCCGCTCGGTCAGCCGCCTCACCCTTCTTCCGTTTTTGTTCTTGCCCGGTGATCTGCGGCGCAATCAGAGACAGAACAACGGCGCACGCCAGTGCCGCGTGTGCGCTGCGCATGAGTGAACTCCTTGAAGCCCGAGGAGGTGATCGCAAGGCGGGACGCACATGCTGGCATTCTACACTCGGCGGGCCTTTGAATCCTTACTTCCCCCCTCTAGGCGGGTACCCCGCCAGTCGGGGAGGAGCATTTTCTCTACCTATTTCAGCCGTTTTCCGCACAAGAATTTCGGGGGGGGATTACAGGTGAAGTATTCTTCGGAGGCGTGCAGAAAGAGGCGGGGAAAGTGAAACCGGCCAACGACTGATCTGGGAGTTCTCCCCGAAGCATCCGATGAAGAGAGCAACATGAGGCATCCGTATGTGCGGTCGGTTCACACTACGACCCTCTCCCAAAGCCGTCGCTGAAGTCTTCGGCTTGGAAGAACCGCCGCACCTATCGCCGCAGAACTCCGATGATGCGTGGCCGGGCATGGCTGGGCAGCCGGCCAAGTCGGGAGCCAACAGGCAGCCGAGCTTGCGGGTGGTCCAGGCCTCGCAAGCCTCTTCAACCCTTCTGGCCGGCCAAACTCATAGGTTAGCCGCTTTCGGGCACGCCGGGCGCGAGGCCAGCCGGAGACCAACGCTGGCTTCTCGTGCCGCGGCAAACTTCCTTGCCGCATAGGCGAACTGCTCAGCAAGGAGGGCCCTCAAGGGACGAGTGCCAGGTGCATGCAAAGTGGCCTTGTTCTTGGAAGCTTGTCGTGGAGCGACAAGACTACGTACGCGCCATGGCGCGGCCCGCCTGTATCGCGGTGAAGGCCAGCCTGGCCTATCGCGAGCCCAATACGTCGACTATCTACCGGTGGACAACGAAGGGGCTTTGGGGAGTGAGGCTTGAGTCGATCTTCGTGGGAAACACCAGGTGCACGTCGCGTGAGGCACTCCAGCGGTTTGCGGAGGCGCTCACGGCCATCGCCAACTCCAGGGCCCCCAGGCCGGTACGGAGGCCGGGGAAGCAGGCCCAGCAGAGGGGGGACGGACCCGCCGTAGCGATCGAGTCCGGCCTGTGAGCGATAGGTCGGCATCCCGACCAGTTGCTTGCAGAGCGGCGAGGTTGCTGGCGGTAGCGCGGCTGGGTGACGGCCTGAAAGTGGCTGTGGGGACGCGCCGACGCAACGGATGCCGTTACATGCCACTGCACGCCCGTGCTGGCACGGATGCGAGGCGCCACCCGGTTACCGCGTCGCATGGAGTAACGTTCGTCACCGTGCAGCGGCCAGGGGCGTGTGCATGTCGCAGACGAGCCACTTCGGGGGTCCACGGTCGCGGTAAGTGAGCGAGCGGAAGCCACGCACGAGCCGCCTGTGTTGTTGTGCGCCACGCGGGCACGGATCCTGGCAGCCTTCCGCCAGGCGCAACGACAGCGTTGGGAGGTCCAGCCACCCTCAAGGCCCGAGCGGCTCACGAGGCCAGCTGGATGCAGTCAGAACCGCTCCAAGACCCGGGACATTTTGGGGTCGTCTCAGTCGCCGCGAGAAGCCGCAGGGCTGCTGCTGCGGTCCTGGGAGGTTGTGCAGCGACTGTCCGACGCTTGCTGGAACGATCTCCGGGACGTGCGGCGCCTCTTCCTGCAGGGCCGGCAACCACCGGGTGCGCTGATGCCCCGCCGTCGTGGTTACGACGTACCCGAGAAACGACCTCTTGTGTGCCCTGCGTGAGAGGGCTGAGCGATTGGCTGGGGGCACCCATCCGAATGTACCCGCGAGCGTTCCCGCTCCCTCCTGGCGGCGGTACTCCAATGCTGTCCGAGAGTCCTGGCGGGTCCGCCGCGCCACCCGCAGACAGGGGCTGACCGCTAAAGAAAAGCGTGCGCTTCGGCCGGGCGTCCCGCCGTGTCTCCTGTGAGGGACACGGCGGGACGACCCGTTGACTCTCGGCTGGTCAGGGCTGTTGGCAGGCGGAGCGCCAGCGGATTTGGCACAGTTATGGCACAGTCTGACTGTGCCAAATAGAGGCCGATTCGCATGTCATTCCGATCAAAGCGTTTACGAATCGGCTGCGAAGGAAAGCGGAGAGGGGGGGATTCGAACCCCCGGTCGTGCAAGCACGACACCGGTTTTCGAGACCGGCCCATTCGGCCGCTCTGGCACCTCTCCGAACACGCGGCGCAAGGCATCATTGTAGAAGCCGCCCACCCCCGCGCGTAGCCCGCTTGCGCGTCATCCCGTGCGACATCCGCCCGCCATGCCGCTGGCGGCCGAGGGCGGGGTGCAAGTAATCTATTGCGCAGGCAAAATCAGAAAGGGCTCTCCATGAGAACCGGCGGCTGCGGCGTTTTCGTTGTTCTCGGGCTGCTTCTGGCGCCGGGCGGCGCCATGCGGCCCGCGCGAGCGTTCGGCGCGGATCCGGCCGCCGAGAACGGCTGGCTGTCTTCGTTCGACGAGGCGCGGGCGCAGGCGCGGCAAACCGGCAAGCCGCTCATGGTCGTCCTGCGCTGCGTCCCCTGAACGGACTGCCGCGCGTTCGACGGGCAGGTTGTCCGTCTCGAAGGAATCAAAGACGAGGCCGAGCAATTCGTCCGCGTTCGGCTCACGCGCGTCGACAACGCCGACTTGAACCTCTTCGAGTTCGATTACGACCTGACCTTCGCGGTCTTTTTTCTGAACGCACAGAACCGAGTGTACGCGCGATACGGTGGGCGGGACGGCCGCGACGCCGACAGCCGGAACTCGCTCGAGGGACTTGCCTACACCATGCGATCGGTCCTCGCGATGCACGAGCGGTCCGAGCCGCGCTTCGCGCCCCGAACCGATCCGCAGGAGAAGTACTCCTGGAACGTCACCGGCTGGTACGGTGGCGGCTGCTTGCATTGCCACCAGGTGAAGGAGGCCATCAACGAGAAGCTGGTGCGCGACGGAGCATGGCACAGGGACCGGATCTGGCGGTTCCCACTCCCGGAGAATGTCGGCGTGCGGCTCGAGCTGGATCGGGGGAACGTGGTGGCCGAGGTGCGCGCCGGCACACCGGCCGAGCGCGTGGGCCTGCGCGCGGGGGATGTGCTCCAGACGCTCGGTGCCGTGCCGATCCACTCGTTTGCCGACGCCCAGTTCGCTCTCGATAAGGCCCCGGAAAGCGGCACGCTCGGTCTCACCTGGTTGCGCGGCCCCGAACTGCTCGGCGCGACCCTCGAGCTTGCTGCGGGCTGGAAGAAGACGGACATCAGCTGGCGCGCCTCGTTACGCTGGCAGTTCGTGCCGTCGCTGCCGCTCTATGGGGATGACCTGACCGCGGACGAGCGCGAAGCGCTCGGCTTGTCGGCAGAGCAGCTGGCGTTCCGGCAGAATGATCGGCTCCAGGCGCGCGCCCGGCAGGCCGGCTTCCAGAGCGACGATGTCATCGTGGGACTCGATGACAAGCAGCTCGACATGGGCGTGGACGAGTTTCGCGACTATGTGCGGCGGCAGTACCTGATCGGGGACACGATCACGCTGACCCTGATCCGGGACGGACGCGTGCTCAAGATTCCTCTCAAGCTGTGATCGGCCGGCATTTCTTCGTAACGGTGCGCGGCGCGGCTCAGTGCGACACCTCGTCCAGCACGTCCTCGGCGACGTAGATCGGTGCCTGCGCGGTAACAGCCAGGGCGATGGCGTCGCTCGGCCGGCTGTCCACCTCGATCAGCTCGCCGTCCCGGCGTATCCGCAGCCGCGCGAAATAGGTGTGCTCGCGCAGCTCGCTGATGAACACGTCCTGCAGCTCGCCCCCGAGCTGCTCGATCACGCTCACCAGCAAATCGTGCGTCAGCGGGCGGGGCGACTGCAACCCTTTCACCCGCCGGTCGATGCTCGTTGCCTCGAACAGCCCGATCACGATCGGGAAGACCCGCTCCCCCTCGGTCTCCTTGAGGTAGATGACCTGCTGATCGTTGATCTCACTGATGATGATTCGGACCAATTCCATCTGGACGGGCACAGCCAATTCCCTCCGCACGCCAGCCGAGCAGCAAGCGGTGATCGGATCCGCGCGACGACGGGGACACGCGCGCATTATAGTTTCGTGCGGGAAACAGGGTCAAGCAAGCGGCGGAAACTGCATGCTTACGAACGCCGCACGGCGTTTGGTATACTCAGGGGCCTGAGATCGGTCCCGCGTACGGAGCAAGGCAAGAATGAACGTCCGACTGGTCGTGGTCCAGGGCCGGCCCGAGGGGATGGAAGTGCCGGTCGCGAGCGACCCGTTCCTCATCGGTCGCGACACGACATGCCACCTGCGCGCCACGCAGGAAGCGATCAGCAAGCGG
This sequence comes from Planctomycetia bacterium, assembly GCA_041487215.1. Taxonomy (GTDB): domain Bacteria; phylum Planctomycetota; class Planctomycetia; order JALXBF01; family JBGPMX01; genus JBGPMX01. Next base: position 9,056 of record JBGPMX010000126.1, read on the forward strand.
CATTGCGTGATCCTGTGCAAGGCCGACGGCGTCTGGGTGCACGACCTCAACAGCACGAACGGCACGTTCCTGAACCACGACCGGATCCGCGGCGAGGTGCGTGCGCGCGACGGCGACCTGCTCCAGGTCGGCCCCCTCGTGTTTGCCTTCAAGATCGAGGCGGTCAAGGGCGCAGCGGCCGGGCCGAAGCAGTCGGGTAGCCCGGACGCCCAGGCGCTGGTCTGGCTGGCCGAGCCGGCTGACGTGGAGAGCGGCGATCGATCGGCGAACCAGGACACGGCGCTGATGCAGCTGGCTGCGAACGCGCCGGGCAAGCAGGCGCCCGAGCGCCCGGCCGCCGCGCCGACTCCCGCGCCGGCTCCCGCCGCCAAGGAGAAGGAGAAGGCCAAGCCGAGGCAGGACATCGGTGCCACGGCGGAGATCGCCAACGAGCTCTTGGAGAAGCTGCTTGCCACGCCGCCACGCAAGCGGAAACCGCGCTAGCAGTCAGCCAGTCGGCAGTCAGCCAGTCGGCAGTCAGCCAGTCGGCAGTCAGCCAGTCGGCAGTCAGCCAGTCGGCAGTC
>JBGPMX010000127.1:0-9617 GCA_041487215.1 Planctomycetia bacterium
AGAGACAATGAGCGGACGCATGCGGAAATGGAGAGGGGAGATGGTGCTCAAATAAGCCGAATCGGCCGTCCGGGTCAAGGCGAGTTGCACCTAGGATAAAAGGAGGCACGCGTGGATCCCATTGTCCTGCGCCTGCGTGAGAACGGCCCGATCGTCATCGAGGGGCCGGTCCGTGTGATCGATCACCTGGGACGCGACTTCATGGTGCCAACGCACAAACCGACCGTGGCGCTGTGCCGCTGCGGCGCGTCCGCCACCAAGCCGTTTTGCGACGGGAGCCACAAGCGGATCGGCTTCCAGGCGCCGGAGCGGGCGCCCGACAGGGTCACAGGGTCACAGAGTGACAGAGTGACAGAGTGACAGAGTGACAGAGTGACAAGGTGACGAGGTGACGAGGTGACGAGGTGACAAGGTGACAGCGCAAGTCGTTCGTCCGTCCTACACAGACCAAATTACCTCCCCTTGTTCCGCAGCAACGTGACCCAATCCCAGATCTTGGCGCTGTCGCGCTGGTACGGGCCGGACGGCCACACCGCCAGCGCCACGTCGGCGAACCCGTCACCGTCGAAATCGGCCACGTCGAGCGATGGGTGCACCAGCAGCCCTCGTTCCAGCTCGTGACGTTCGAACTGCCCGGGCGCGGTCTGCTCGAGCCAGATGACGGAAGAGAGCGACTCGAGCGGTGCGCTCCCCTGCGGGTCGCGCGGCGCGTAAAACGAGCACGCCACGATGTCCAGATCACCGTCGCCGTCAAGGTCCCCCGCCCGCGCGCTGTACACGGCCGGCATCTCGGCCAGGCGGTGGTACACGAACGTCATGTTCCCCTGATTCTCGAGCCAGCCGATACCGTGGTACGGCTTGAGCACGAAGTTGTCGAACGTATCCCCATTGGTGACGAGAATGTCGAGGTCGCCATCGCCGTCCAGGTCAACCACCTGCAAGCCGCTGGCGCCCCACGCGGGGTTGTGCGCCTCGAAGAGTGTCTTCGGTGTGAAACTTCCCCCGCCGTTGTTGAGGAACGCAATGACCGACTCGAACTCTTGCGAGACCAGCGCCACTATGTCGGGACGCCCATCCCCGTCGAGATCGACGATGGGCACGTGCACCGGGCCCGGCCGCGAATCGATCCGGTGGAGTTCGAACACCGGAACGTCCTCGTTGCTTGTCACGTTCTCCGCGTACAGGATGCCGCCCACCTTGTGGAAGCCGAACTCGGCGATGACCAGGTCGATGTCGCCGTCGCCGTCGAGGTCCGCCGCGCGAACGTCGGCGACGCGACCCAGCTCGGTGAGGAGCGGGATCGTGCGGTAGCCACCCCCTTTCTGGCCCTTGAGCCAATAGACTGCGCCATTCTTCGCGTCGGTCGGAGCGAAGTCACCCAGGCTGGCAACCACGAGGTCCGTGATCCCGTCACGATCCAGGTCGACCACCTCGACGTGAACCGGTTCGGGCACCGCGCCCAGGACCCGCACTCGGTCGGGATGGCTCGGGTCCGCGGCGAGCACCAGGCCGTGCCGGCCGTCGCAGGCGACGAGTTCGATGGGGCCCCCCGGCGTGAGCTGGGCGAATTGTACGTGGGTGACGTGAGCGAACTGCGCGTCGCCGCCGAGGTGCCGGATCGAACTCTGCTCGAACTCGGCGCCGCCCGCCAGAATCGGGCCGGTTTCCTGGCGGATCGCGAGTCGTTCCGGCGCTCGCTCGGTGTAGAACCGAAGCACGGCCGCCATCGGCGGCAGCGTGGCCGCGAACGCGGCGCGGTCCTGCCGGGCTATGTCGTACATCCCTCGCACCTGCTCGAGCCAGGCGTCGCTCGGCAGTAGCTCCGGGTCGGGGTAGGCGTGGCACGCTGCGCACGCGCGGCGGATCGCGTCACTGTCGCTCCGCCGCAAGGGATCCGTGGAGCGGCCCAGGAGCACGATCGCGAGCGACGCGCACCCGGCCAGACCCATCAGAATGAAAGACCGTCGTAGCCGCACGGGACTCGTCCCACTCGCGCGCGATAGGGTTTGGTTCGGCGTCTCTCGCTCATGACAGACAGGCTTGTCCGTCCTACGCCGTAGTGCGCCGCGCCTGCCTAGCCGTAGCGACAACTTGTCGGCCCGTGATACGATACCCGCCGGTCCTTTCGTTTGCCCGCTTCCGCACGCCGGGGGGGTGAGATTGATGGCACTCGACCCGCAGAGCGACCCGGCTCGGGAGCACGGGGGTTCGGGCCTGCCGTCGCGCGCGGCGGGCAACCCGCCCGCCGCGGCCGCTCGCGGCTCGGTGCAGCCCGAGCGAGCGCCGCATCCACATCCCTGGCTCGTTGTGTTCTGTGCGCTCGTCGGCGGCGCGATCGCCTGGGGCGCGCTCGAGCGCGCGTATCCGTTTTACGCAACCTACGAGCCGGCCGTGAATTCGGCGCCAAAGCCGCGGCAGCCCGGCGAGCTCGATAAGCTCGATGCGTTCTTCTGGAACATGGGACTCACGCACGCGCTGGTCGGGCTGGCTTTGGGGAGCTGCCTGGGCATGGCGCAGGGCATCCAACGCGGCTCGGTGGCCTGGATGATGGCGGGGATGATTCTGGGCGCCACCAGCGGGAGCGCAGCCGGCATGGCCGGCGGGATCGCCGCGCACGAGATCTTCGAGCGGATGGGGCGCACCGAAACGACGAACCCGGTCCTGCAAGCCATGCTCGCACACGGCGTCGCCTGGTCGATCATCGGCTTCGGGATCGGTCTGGCGGCGGGCGTAGTCTCGGGGAATAAGAGCGTCTTTTTCCACGCGATGGCCGGCGGCGTGTTGGGGGGCGTTGCCGCCGGGCTGGTGCACCCGCCGCTGCACACGCTGCTGTTCGACGAGAACGACATAGCGCTGCGGATCCCCGCCGCCGCCGCTTCTCGGCTCCTCTGGGTCTGCCTGCCCGCCATCCTGATCGGCCTGGTGATGGGCGGCCTGAAACCGCCGCCGCATAGCGCGTGACAGACAGCGTAGGGCCAGAGTGGATCGGCGACGTGATGCGACTAGGCCCCACTCCCGTCGGCGACTTCCCCCGTTGCGGTCCCCTCGCCCCCGGCTCATGGATCATGCGGGGGAGAGGGACAGGGTGAGGGGGGCCAAGCGTGAGGGGGCGGACCCTCGCCCCGCCCTCTCCCACGGATCCGTGAGCGGGCGAGGGGGCCGGTCAAGAAGACGGAACGAATGAACCGGCACTCCGGCCAGAACGGATAAGCAGGAAAGGGGAGAGGCCGGCGGCACGCCCGGCGTGTTCGGCGGGCGTGCCAACTCGCTTGATTCGTTACGATGGGACGCACCTGGGCCTAGCACCACACGGCCCAGGCGGTGCGACGGCTACGGCTGTACCCCGTCATCCTGGCCGACGCCGTGGGTTGCCGATGCGGGGTCCGCGTTCCCCTCTTGGGACTCGCGATCCGCCGCGCCCATGCCGGGCCCGCGCGGGGTTTCGCCCGCCTGGGGCGGAGGCATCCGCTTGGTGGCCGGATCATCCTCCCGCGCCTTCTCGGCCATGTTTTCATCCGGAATGCCCTTGATACCGCACCCGGCCAGGAAGCCAGGCGCGGAGAGTGCGAGCGCGAGCAGACCGAAACGGAGAACGTGCGTTCTCATGCGATCCGTCCTTCAGGTGTTTAATGCACCGAACAAATTTGCCGGGCCGGTCCGAATTTGCCCGGCTCTGGCGGCGCCAGGACCCGTTTCCTTAGGGCACGCTACAGGGGACCCGGGTCGTCGCCGCGTTTCGGCGTCCCCTGTGCCTCCCACGCCAACGCGTCGACACTCGAGCTGACGAACCGAACCGAGCCGTCCAGGTAAAGCACGTTCACGCCGCCGGGATGAAAAGACGTCGCCGGCCAGGTCGTGAGCAAACCGCCCGGCCGCGACGCCGACTTGCAGGTGCTCGAGTTCGGCGGCATGAGGTGATAGTAGCCGGTATCCCGGATGCGCGAGTAGAACCAGACGCCGCCGCTTGAATCGTAGGAGGCCGCGAAGGGGGTGCTGGCGCTGCGGCAAGCATTACGGACGAGGGCCAGGTTGTCCTCGCTGATGTTATTGGTCGCCCACGGGAAGCCGCTCGGCCCCACCGCCTCGTGCACCTGGGTCAACTCCCCCTGCACCCCGCTGAAGGAATAGCCGATCGCCCGCTCCGACATGGCGGCCGTGTGCGACGTCCCGTCGATCACATCGCGCATGGAGATGTACATATTCCTGATATGGTGGAACGGCCCCGTCATATCGTTCCAGATGCCGCAATTGGACCGGTAACTGTTGATGGTTCGCCCGGCGGCCGGGCACGAGGGACAGAGGAACGCATCCACACGGGATTCGCGCGCCGTCTGGTTCGATCCCTGCCACTGATTCCAATCGATGACCGCGTCGTTCGCACGATGGTCGAAGTTGATCGCGTTGTAGAGCGCCGCCCGGTCCATGTATGGGAGCACAAAGACCTGGACCGAGTAGCCGCCGTTCACGGGATTCCAGTATCCGCGGTCGACGAAACCCCCGTTCCACCGCTGCAAGTCGGGCAGGACGAGGTGCGAGGCGTGATAGTTCTGGAGCGCCAGCCCGAGCTGCTTGAGATTATTGCGGCACTGCGTGCGGCGGGCTGCTTCGCGCGCCATCTGCACTGCCGGTAGCAGCAGCGCAATCAATATGGCGATAATCGCAATCACCACCAGCAATTCAATCAGGGTGAACCCGCGGTGCGTGTGCTTCGTCCCACTCATGGCTTGACCCCCTTGGGATAATTGCCCCGACAGCCGGTCGAACCCGGCCTGAGGCGAAATGGTATGAGTCCTCGCCTATGCCATCGAATGGTACCGATTGCGCAAGAGCTGCACAACAGAATTGTAACTCCGGCTCACCCGGATATGAACTTCCCTCGCAAAAAATGAGCTCCGCCGGCGTCCTCACGGCGTGATCGACTCCATCCGCGGCGGATGCCCCTCGATGCAGACGACCCGTTGCTCGGCCGCGAGATCGGTCCAGTGGTCCGTCCAGCCGCTCGGCCAACGCACCGCAAGCTCATCGATCCGATCTGCGGCCCCGATTCCGATGATCTGCCGCCGCTCGTTCGTTGCCAGGTAGCCGTCTCCGCCGCAGATCTCGACCACCTGTGTCCTAGCTCCGGCGCGCACCACAATGCGTGCGCCGACTGCGTCCCGGTTCGATGCCACTCCGACCAGGTCCAGTACGACCTTGCGGCCGGCGAGGGTCTCGTTGTGCAGCAGTGCCGCCGGCCAGTCCTGGTGCACCACCACCAGGTCCGGACGTCCGTCGCGGTCCCAGTCCAGGCGAGCGACACCCCGGCCGAGGTACTTGCCACCGAAGTAGGGACCGCATTCAAGCGACACGTCCACGAACCGGGCCGCGCCCAGGTTGTAGAAAAACTGCGGCGGCATCGTCCACGGATCGCCCTGGGCGCGCACATCTTCGACATGCCCGTTGGCGACGAAGAGGTCCGGCCGGCCGTCGAGATCGGCATCGATCGCCTGCGTGCCGAAGCCGAGCACGGGGAGGGTGGGCTCGACCAGCCCCGCCGCGCGCGTCGCGTCGCGGAACAGCAGCTTGCCCAGGTTGAGATACAACGTGTTGTACTCGCGCAGGTAGTTGGTCACGTAGAGATCGAGATGGCCGTTGCCGTCGAAATCCGCGCAGGCGATGCCCATGCCCGCCTGGCTCTGGCCGTCCCCGCTCAGCGCGGTGCCCGAAGCGAGCCCCGTGTCCCGGAACCGCAGCGCGCCGCCGCGCGTCTCGTTGTGGAACAGGAAATTCGGTGTGGTGTCGTTGGCCACGTAAATATCGGGCCAGCCATCATCGTCCAGGTCGGCCACAACGATACCGAGCCCCTTGCCGTCCGGCGCCCGCAGGCCGCTCGATTCCGTCACGTCGAGGAACCGGCCGTTCCCCTGGCTCTGGTAGCACACGTCCTGTGCGGCCGGTATAACGCGCGGGTGACACGTCACCGGTCGCCCGTCCTTGCCGCGGCAGACGCGGAGCGACTCCAGGTAGTTGACGATGTAAAGATCGAGGTTTCCGTCGCGATCCAGATCGGCGAGCGCGACGCTCGAGCTCATGTACTCGCCGTCCAGGCCCGCTTCGGCCGTGACGTTGCGGAACGTTCCGTCCCCGCAGTTTCGGTAGAGCACCGTGCTGCCGTAGCGCGAGACGACCAGGTCCGGGAATCCGTCGTTGTCGTAGTCGCCGGCCGCGCAGCCCAGCCCGTACCCCGGCTCGTCGAGCCCCGTGTGCTCGGTGACGTCCTCGAACGCGCCGCCGAACCGGTTGCGAAACAGGCGGTTGGTCGCCGTTCGGTCCTGGGGGTCGACCGGGATGTGGCAGCCCTGCGGGAAGAAGAGATCCGGCCAGCCATCGCCGTCGAAGTCGATCGCGGCCACTCCGCCCCCCATCGATTCGATCAGGTACTTGAGTCCGGTCTCGCCGTTGAAGTACTGGAAGTCGAGCCCGACCTCATGATGGCGGTCGCGAAACGAGATGGAAGGGTGCGAGTCTGCGGTGCGCGCCGCGGGGGTGCCGCCGGGCGGTGCGACGGAGCGGTACGGCGGCGGAGTGCTGTCGGGCGTGCCGCCGGCGCGGGCCCACTCCTCGGCGTGCCGCCGGGCTTCTTCATACTTCGCCGCCGCGACGTCTGAAGACGCGTCCTGCTGCGCGACGCGTTCGAAGGTGAACGCGGCGTCCGGCCAGCGCTCGAGCTCCGCGAGCGTGTCGCCGATGTCGAGGAGCTCGGCATTGAGCTCGGCCGCCTGAGTCGAGTCGATGCCGAGCGCGCGGAAGGAGCGCTGCTGGAGCCGGTCGAGCAGCCGTGCGCGCTCGAGGTACGGTGCCGCGGCCTCGCTCTGCCCCGCCCCCTCCAGCGCGCGGCCGAGCCGGTAATTCGCCGGGATGCTGTTCGGGTCGAGTCGCGCCGCCTCGGACAGGAACTCGACGGCCGCCGCCCAGTCCTGGGTCAGGGCCGCGTACTGGCCACGCGCCAGCCAGAGCGGCATGGGTGTTTCGCTGGGAGTGAACCGAAGTGCCGCCGCGGCCTCCGGCAGGTCGCTGCGCAGGAACATGACCTCGGCAAGTAGCGCGTGGCCGCGCGCATCCGTCGCCGCGCGCGCCAGTACCTCGCGCAGCGCCTGCTCGGCCTCGTCGGCGTGCTCGAGGCTGAGTTCGACCTGCGCGAGCGCCCGCGCGCTGGCGAGGTCCTCGGGGTCCGCCGCCGCGTACGCCTGCATCTGGAACGCGCGCTGCGCGGGGGGGCGCCACGTGAGCCCGCCCGTCACGAACCAGATCAGTTCATCCAGCGACCAGGGACGAAGCGCCCGGATGTCCAACAGCACCTCTCGCAGCGGCTCGTTGCGCAGCTGCGCGGCGTACAGGCTCGCCAGCTCCTCGAGCGCGCCGAGCCCACCGGGGTCGAGCTGCATCGAGCGGCGCAGCGCTTGCTCCGCCGGCCGCGCCCGGTTCGTCTCAAGGTAAACCACCCCCTCGTAGTAGCGTGCCGCCGCGGCGAGAGGCGAACCGTCCGGGACGCGGCCGAAGAACCGCAGCGCGTCCGCCCAGTTCTGCTGCGCGGCGCTGACCCGGCCCCGGCCGACGAGCGCGGCCACGTGACGCGGGTAGCGACGCAGCACGCGGTCGATGAGCCTGCCCGCCGCATCGAGGTCCCTGGCGGCGATGCGGGCGTCGGCGCTGCGCAGCGCGGCGGGCGCGTCGAGCGTCGGATCGAACCACCACCAGGCCGCGGCCAGGCCAGCGCCGCCCAGCAGGCAGACGACCAGGATCAGGCGGGGCTTGAGGAACCAGGCACGCACTCAGTTGTATCTCACGCGTCGGTTTGCGAGGGCCGCGGGCGCCGGCAGAGACCTCGGCAACCACGGGGTCCATCCATGATAACCCGACTCGGAGGCGGCGAACGAGTCCGCCGGGGTAGTGGCCTCATCGGGGTGGCTGGCTCCGCCGGGTAGTGTCCTAATTTGTTTTGCTGAAATGGGGTGGCACGTCCCTGAGGCTTTGCGAAGGGCGTGCGAGAGTGTAGCAGCGTTTCTCCAAAACGCTAAGGCGCGGGCGTCGGAGATGCCCGCCAACACACACGCCCATCGAAGACTCAGGGGCGTGCCACCCGAATCAGGACGCTACCAGTGCTGGCCGTTTCTGGCTGCGGCATGCTGGTTCTGCTAGACTCGGCGGCCGCCGTCGGCTTGGGGGCCGCGTCGGCGCACCGGTCCTCTCGCTTGCCATGCCAGGTCTCGTCGCGACCACAGAAACCGCCCGCATGCACGCGGGAACAGGCGTGTGATTCGAACAGCGCATCGAAGCTACTGGGTGGGCATCGGCCTCAAGCTGCCGGCGCGGGCAGCACGAGTGCCGCACCGCAGCGGCGGCCGGGGCCCCTTTTTCGCTCCGGCGCGCGGGGCGCTCCGGTTCGGGGGGGAGGCATGAGCCGGGCGGCGCTGCTGGGCGGCGCGCTGCTGCTGGCCGCCGCCGGCCTGGCCGCCACCTGGTGGGCGCTCGCCGAACCGCGCGAGCGGCGTGCGGCGCCGAAAACCGCGCCCGAGCGCGCTCAACCCGCCGCGTTCCGCGACATCGCAGGCCCGGCCGGGCTCCATTTCACCTACTTCCGGGGCGAAACCGGCCAGCACTGGATCACCGAGACAACCGGCGGCGGTGTGGCACTGATCGATTTCGACGGCGACGGCTGGCTCGACATGTATCTCGTCAACGGCTGTGCCCAGCCGCCAAACTCGAACGACTCGAGCCATACCGCGGTGCTGTTTCGCAACCAGGACTCGCGGTTCGCGGACGTGACAGGACCGGCCGGCGTCGGCCACAGCGGTTACGGCCAGGGCTGCTGTGTCGGCGACTTCGACAACGACGGCTTTGACGACCTCTACGTGACCGGCTACGGCGAGGCCGTGCTCTACCACAACGAGGGGGACGGAACGTTCACGGATGTCACGGCGCAGGCCGGCTGCGGCTGTGCGCGCTGGAGCACGGGCTGCGCTTTTGGCGACTTCGATCGCGACGGAGACCTCGACCTTTTCGTGGCGAACTACGTGGACTTCGACCCGGCGCGCGCACCGGTATGCGGGGACCCCCAGACCGGCGCGCGCAGCTACTGCGGACCCAACTCGTTCGGCCCACTCCCCGCGCTGCTGTTCGCGAACAACGGCGACGGTACCTTTCGAGATATCAGCGGGGAAGCGGGCATTAACGCGGCGGACGGAGGGGCGCGCCCGCAGAGCAAGGGGCTCGGGGTGCAAGTGGCCGACCTGGATGGCGACGGCTGGCTGGACATCTATGTCGCGAACGACCAGACGCCGAACTTCCTGTTCCACAACGAGGTCGGGCAGGGTTTCCGCGAGATCGGCATGACGGCGGGCGCCGCGGTCACCGGGGACGGCCACCCGACGGCGGCCATGGGGATCGCCTGCGGCGATTACGACGGCGATGGGTGGCCCGACCTGCTCACGACCAATTTCTATCTCGAGTCGGTGACGCTGTACCGCAATCTGGGGGCGGCCGGGTTCCGGGACGAGACGGCGGCAAGCGGGCTCGCTGGGCCGACGCGCTCCGCCATGGGCTGGGGCACTGTGTTCCTCGACTACGACAACGACGGG
>JBGPMX010000128.1:0-9600 GCA_041487215.1 Planctomycetia bacterium
CCAGGAACGGCGTCACCACCAGAACGCGCCACGCCAGCTTCTCGATGACGAACTCGTACAGGTAGCGCTGGATCGCATCGGCCGCCACGAAGAAGACGACCGCAAGCATCACCCAGGTAATCCCCCAGCGGATCAGAAAAGCGGTCAGAGGCGACACGTGTTCCTCGCCGGTTTCGGGACGCTGCGCAACTCGCCCGGAAGGGTGCGTATTATAAGGCGCGCGGCAAGCGGCAGCCAGAACGCACGTGCGTCCGACACCGGCTCCTTCCCCATCCGGTCTGAAACCGGATATTCATCCCCTCTCGCCCCACGGTCGCACATCCCAATGGCTCAACAGGGGCGAGCTTGGGGAGAGGGGTTGGCGGTGAGGGGAAGGCGGCGAGGCGGGAGACCTTCGGTCAACGGCGCGGCGGGGTCGAGCGACCCGCGCCGAACCCGACGGAAGCGGACTCGTTTCCACACCACGCGCGAGCGGCTATAATCGCGCCCTCAGACCGAAGTCGCCTCGACCTGGAGGAAACTCGGATGACGACGCGAGGTGAAGCGTTTGCCGGGCTCACGGTGGCTCTGGTCACGCCGTTCCGCGACGGCGCGGTGGACTACGAGGGGCTGCGCGAGCTAGTGGATTGGCACGTCGAGCAGGGAACGGATTGCGTGGCGCCCGTCGGCACGACGGGGGAATCCCCCACGCTGTCCCACGAAGAGCACGAACGGGTTATCGCCATCGTCGTCGAACAGGCGGCCGGGCGGATCCGCGTGCTCGCCGGCACCGGATCCAACTCGACGTCCGAGGCGCTCCGCCTCACCCGCTTCGCTGCCAAGGCGGGCGCGGACGGGGCTCTGATGGTGGCCCCCTATTACAACAAGCCCACGCAGGAAGGGATGTACCAGCATTATCGGGCGGTCGCCGAGGCAGTGGACATCCCAATCGTCGTCTACAACATCCCCGGCCGGACCGGGCGCAACATCGAGCCGGCGACCTTCGTTCGGCTCGCCGAGCTGGACTCGATCGTCGCCGTCAAGGAGGCAACCGGGTCGCTGGATCAGGCGTCGGAGATCATCACGCAGACCGACCTGACGGTGCTAAGTGGCGACGACAGCCTCACGCTGCCGCTCTTGGCCATTGGCGGCCGGGGCGTGATCTCCGTGGTCGGCAACATCGTGCCGGGGGACATGAGGGCGCTGCTGCAGGCGTTCGAACGCGGGCAGATCGACGAGGCGCAAGAATGGCATGCGAAGCTCTTCCCGCTCTGCCGCGACATGCTCTCGCTGGCGACCAATCCGATCCCCATCAAGGCGGCGATGCGCATGCTGGGCCGGGGCACCGGTGAGCTGCGCCTGCCGATGTGTGCACTCGATGCGGCGAGCGAGGCCAAGTTGCGTCAGACGCTGGCCGCCTACCACCTGCTTGACGTTTCCACCGTGCGCTAGCCACGCGTCCGCATCGGCGTTTCGTCGGCGGACCTGGCCCACCGCGCCAGCGCGGCGGACGCTAGCCTGACTTCCAGGCTGCTGTTCGCCGCGGAAGTGTGGCTGTGTTCGGGATCTCATGAGCACCGGCGTTCTGCTGACGGTTTACTGTGCGTCGATCATCCTGGCCTCCATCGCGGGCGGGTCACTGCCGTTGCTGCGCCGCTTGACCCACATCGGCCTCCAGATATACCTGAGCTTTGCGTCGGGGGTCATGCTGGGAGCGGCACTCTGCCATATGCTGCCCGAGGCCACCGCGCTCGCGCCGCGCCAGTGGTCTCGCTGGACGCTGTTGGGTCTTCTGGGCCTGTTCTTCCTGGAACGTTTCTTTGCGTTCCACCACCACGAGGTTCCGGGGAGCCTCGGCGCCCCCGAGCCGCTGCACGAAGAAGCCGGCCACTCGCCGTACGAGCCGCATGCGCACGGGCACTCGCGATTGGGCTGGGGCGCCGCGGTGATCGGCCTCTCCATCCACACGCTGACCGGCGGCTTCGCCCTGGCCAGCGCGGTGGACGCGGATTCCGGGAAGCCCGGCTGGATCGGCTTCGGCGTGTTCCTGGCCACGCTGCTACACAAGCCGGCCGATTCGCTGACCATCACCAGCCTCATGGTGGCGGAAGGGACCGAGCGACGCTCGGCGCACCTCGTCAACCTGCTGTTTTCGCTGGTTATACCGCTGGGCGTGGCGCTGTATTGGGTCACGCGCGGGCTCGTCGCCACGAGCGGCGCGGACCGGTTCGCCGGATGCGCGCTCGCGTTCTCCGCGGGGACCTTTCTGTCGATCGCACTCGGAGACCTCATGCCCGAGCTGCAGTTCCATCGGCACGACCGCGTCAAGCTGTCGGTCGCCCTGCTCACCGGTGTGGCGCTGATGTATGCCTCGGCCATGATCGAGCGGTGAGTCGATGCCCATCGCTCCGGAACTCACGCGTTGGCTTGTCTCGGCGGGGCTGGTCCCCGGCCGCACGGGGACGTTTGCCGGCGGCGACGCCGCCGATGCGCGCGCGCTGTGCCGAGCTTTGCAGCACGCGTGGTTGGAACAAGCCGCGCGCACCCGGTCAGCCCGGCGAGCCGCGGCGGCCGCCGCACGAGCTCGGGTGCTGGAACGGCTGGCCGACCGGCCTGGCACCTGGCGATCCGCCGCGGGCGACGCCGTTCCGCACACGGTGCGCCACTGGTTCCCACAGCATGCCTGGTGGCTCTCGCCGGAGCTGCCCGCACGGGAGCGGGTCGCGGTGGTGAGCTCGCGCACGCCGCGCATGCTCGACCCGGCCGGACCCTGGCTGCACGGGCTCCGTGCGGCTCTGGCCCGGATCGCCGAGCGGGACGCGCTGGCCGTTGTCGCCGACGGCACGGCGGCGTGCGACCTGGTGCGGCACGGCGTACGGCGAGCCGGCCAATCGCTCTTCTCTCTGGTCCCCTGCGACCTCGGCGTCTGCCCGCTCGCCACCTGGGCCAAGCGCTGGTTGGCCTGGCTCGCGACCACCGACAGCGAGCCATCGCTCACTCCACCGCACGCCGCGGCCGCGTCCGTCGACGCGTGGGGGATTCCCGTGGAAGCGCTGCCGAGACCGGCCAATACGCATGAGCCGGCTGCGATTCCCGAACGTGATCGCGCACTGGTCGCCTGGGCGGACGAGATCATCGTGCTCGGCGTGCGACCCGGCGGGAACGTACATCGCCTGCTGCGGCGCCGCCTGGAAGAGGACCGCGCGCGCGTGCTGCTGGTCGATCTGCCCGGTCTGGGGCACGCTCGAACGCGCAGCGAGCTCGAGCGGCATGGGGCAACGTCCTGGATCCCCCCGAGCGAAATAAGCGGCGAGGCACGGCGCAGCGCAGCGCAGCGGCCGGTGCACACGACGCACGACGTGGCGACGGCCGAAGCAGAACTTCGTGCGGAAAACACGCCGAGCCTTGCGCGCGGGCCGGGACCGCTCGTGCCGGTGAGTGCGCTCGGCGGACCTCGCCGCATCGCGCCGCCCCCGCCCCCTGCGTGGGACTACCTTACGCACACCACGCGGGCGTGCGCTGGAGCCTGGCCCGGCGAATCGCTCGAGCGGCATCGCGATGACCTGCTCGACGGGCGGCCGGCGAGCGATCATTCCGCGTTTGCCGCGCTCGTGCGCATCGCCAGGGAACGATTGCTGCGCGCCTCGGGCCGAGCCATTCGCGGGGGCTATGCTGTGATCTGCTTCACCGCCGTGCCGCTCGACGAGCTGCCACGTCTCAACGTCTTCCGCGTGCACCGCGGCCGGTGGGACTTCGAGCCGTACGGGATCGTCATCCGGCGTCTCTGGCTGGAGCGCCGCGGCGCCCGGCCGGTACGATACGCCGCCGCGGCGGACTGGGCGGGGATTGCCGAATTGGACCGGCCGTTCTTCCAGCTGGCTCGGGGCGGGCGGCGGCCGGGGCGCGGCTCCGCGGCCACCGGGATCGATTGGACCGTGGAAAGGGAGTGGCGTCACCGCGGGGATCTGGACCTGGGCGAGCTCGCGGCCGAGGACGTGATGCTGTTCGTGCCGGGCGTCGCCGAGGCGGCCGAGCTCGCGCGCGCCACGGCGTGGCCGGTCACGGTGCTGTCGGCCCCCCAACACGCCGCACGCGGTCCCGTCTCCTCCGTGTTCATGGATCACGCGGGGGAGAGGGAAGGCTGAATCGTCGAATTGTTGAATCGTTCAATAGAACAGCGTCGCTGTTCGACGCCCATCTCCCATGAGCAGCCCGCTCCCGGCGCGGCGGAAGCCCGCGCGAGCGAGACTCGCGGTCCACCCGGCGAGCGAGACTCGCGGTCCCCTCGCCCGAGCGAGACGCGCGGTCCACCCGGCGAGCGAGACGCGCGGTCCCCTCGCCCCCGCGCTCCTGGATCACAGCGGGGGAGAGGGTAGGGTGAGGGGGGCGCTTGGCCGCGTGCTGGAGTGTTGGCTTTAGCCGGTCCTCATCGCTACATTAAGCCCACTCTCAGACAAGGGCTCCCGCGGCTAAAGCCGGCAGCCCAACCGGGCGCTTGGCCGGTGAGGACCCTCGATTGACGCGACGAAAGACGACAGATCGGTCGTCGACTGTACGTCTCAAGATGATCGGTTCACGGCCATGAAAAGACTCGTTGTGCGTTTGCTGGTCGTTGTGGTGGTCCAGGCCAGCATGCTTCTCGTCATGCTGTGCGCGGCGAATCCGACTTGGGGAGAAGCACCCGACGAGGCGCCCCAGCGTTCGGTCAAGGGTCTGAAACTCCGGGTCAGCCCGAACGGGCGGTACTTCATCGATCAGCACGGCAAACCTTTCTTCTACCTGGGCGATACCGCCTGGTTGATGTTTCAACGGCTCAACCACCAGGAAGTCGAGGAGTACCTGAACGACCGGGCTGGCAAAGGGTTCACCGTGATCCAGGCCTATGTCCTGCGAGGGCTGGACGCACAGAATCCAGACGGGGCGACCGCACTCATCGACCGCGATCCCGCCCGGCCGAACGAGGCGTTCTTCAAGAACGTGGACTACGTCGTCAACCGGGCCAACGAACGAGGCCTCGCGATGGGCCTGGTCGTCACCAAGTCATGGCACGTAAACAAGCACCCGGAGCAGGTGTTCGACGCCAAGAACGCGCACGCCTTCGGCAAATTCCTCGCCCAGCGCTACAAGGACAATGCCGTACTGTGGTACGTGGGTGGCGACTCGGCCCCGGGGAGCGACGCGGCGGTCTGGGTGTCGATGGCGCGGGGCCTGAAGGACGGCAGCGGCGCGAGCCAACTGGTTTCCTATCACGGCTCCGGCGGAACTTCCTCGTCGATGTGGTTCCATCAGGACGATTGGCTGGACTTCGATGCGATCGAGTCCGGTCATGGATGGGCGACGAAGACCTACCGGTTTGTCTCTCAGGACTACGGGCTTCAGCCGGCCAAGCCGACGGTGGACATGGAGCCTCCGTATGAGAACCACCCCACCGGCCCCGACACGCCGCGCATCGACTCGCATCAGGTGCGCCAGGGCGCCTACTGGGCGATGCTCGCCGGCGCGGCGGGGCACGGCTACGGCGCCCTCGATCTCTTCCATCTGTACAAGGAGAACGAGGGGCCGTTCCCGCGCGACGGCTTCCAGCCCTGGCGCAAGGCGATCACCTACGAAGGCTCGCGCCAGGTGGGATTCATGCGTCGCCTGTTCGAGCTGCGACCATGGTACAAACTCGTCCCGGACCAGTCGGTCGTTGCATCGGGTCAGGAGGAGGGCGAGGATCATATCCAGGCGGCGCGGGCCGAGGACGGGAGCTTCCTGATCGCGTACTTGCCGCACGGCCACGCCCTGGGCATTCACATGGACAAGATTTCCGGCAAGAACGTCAAGGCCCGCTGGTACGACCCGCGCGCGGGAACATGGCGCGAGATCGGCGCATACGCCAACACGGGTACTCGCGAGTTTATCGCCCCATCCCAGGGGGATCACAGCGATTGGGTCTTGGTGCTCGACGACGCAGAGAACGGCTATCCGACCGAACGATCGTCAGCCTTGAAGTGAAATGGGGGAGATCCCTATGCCGACTTCAAGCTTCGTCGCCATGGATACAAATCAGATGCCGTGGGACGAGCGCTTCAACGAAAAGATCGGGCGCGCACTCTTTCGCAAGGAGCTGTTTAGCGACCCGGACACCGGCATGATGGTACGGCTGGTGCGCTATCCGGCGGGGGTGATCAACCCGAGCCACACGCACCCGTGCGGACACGCCATGTTTGTTCTCGAAGGCAACCTGGTCACGCACCGTGGTACGTTCGGGCCGGGTTCGTTTGTATGGTTTCCCGAGGGCGAAGCGATGGAGCACGGCGCCAGTGCGGACGGGGACGTCACCGTGGTGTTCATCACGAACAAGCCCTTCCGCATTGATTACGTCACGCCGTAATTCTGGCGAAAAGGGGACGGGAGTCGTTTTGCTCCGGGGAACGACCGAGCGACTGGATGCGTCGGGTAAATCGGCAGAGACGAAGCGGTAACTGGCTGCCCTGCGTGGCGTGCGGGCAACCGTTTGAAGGCGACGCCTGGTGCGGCGCGCGGACAGTCAAGCGGCTGGGACGGGAATCCACCGCGCGCCCACGCGGCCGCCGTCGTCCAACCCCCACAACAATGACTCCCGTCCCCTTTTGGCAGGCAGGCGTTCACTTGGCCACGGCCCCGCGTTTTTCGAGTGTCGGCACATCTTCCGCCGACCAGAGCGTGACGCGATTGAACTCCGCGCGCGATCCCTGATGATCGGGCCGGGCCACGATGAGCAGGCGACCAGGAAGCATATCCTGGTCCAGGAGCAGCGGATCGCACACCGCGGCACCGTTCACGTAGATCTCCAGGTGTCGCCCTTGAAGGAGCACGAGCAGCGTGTTGTCCGCGTCGCCGGGCTTGATCTGCTTGTGACTGAACGGCTCTGGCGTCTGGCCTGGGAAGTCCGCGAAGTTCTCGTTCAGGAACCAGCCGTCGAACCGAAGGCTGCCATCGCGGGCGATCTTGAGGTTCACGGCGCGCTCTTTCGGCTTCGGATTGAGGATGGTGATGCCCCAGCCGTCGCTGAGTTCGCCCGTGGCGCGGGCTGTGACCTGGAACGCGAACGCTCGATTGACGTTGCCCACCGGTACGGTCGCATAAGCGAATGGCTTGTCCGTCTTGTGGGTGATCACGTAGCGGTCTTGTTCGAAGGCATTGTCGAATGCCACCGACTTGATTTCCCTGCCGACGAGTCGTTTCTGCGGGTTGGAGAAATCGTCGTCGAGCAGCGGCTTTGTCTTGCTGAAATCGGGCGCGGCGATCTGGCCGTTCTTGAGCTTGTCGGCGGCCCAGGCGTATTGCTTGAGATCGGTCTTCTCTGGGCCAGTCGTAACAGCGAGCAGCGGCAGCGCCTTTTCGAGTTCGGCGACGCCCGCGACGGTGACCTTGGTGCCGGAAAGGTCCAGCGTCTTGAGATTTGCCAGGTCCGCGAGCGGTTTCAGGCCCGCGTCGCTGATCCCGCTCGCCGCCAGCGAAAGACGCTCCAGTCGCTTGCACCCGGCCAGATACTCGACACCAGGGTCCGTCAGCGTCGGGCAAGCGAGGCTCAAGTCGGCGAGCGCGGGGAGTTCGGCGAGGTGAGCCAGGCCGGGGCCGCGGATCGGCGTGCCGTCGAGCACAAGCCGATGGAGCTTCGGCAAGCTATTCAGGTGTGCGAAGGCCGCGTCGCTAATCGGCGTCCCAGCCAGCGACAGATCCGTGAGGTCGGCAAGCGGTTGCAGGTCATCGAGGTCGCGTAGCGGAATACCGTCCAGGACCAGCCGACGCAGTTTGGGCCAACTCTTTAGGTGTGCCAAGCCCGCATCGCTGATCGGCGTCCCGGCCAGCGACAGATCGGTGAGGCTGGCCAGCGGTTTCAGTTGTTCCAGTTCCCCATCGCCAAGGGTTGTGCCGGACAGATCCAGCACTTCGAGCCGATCAAACTGCGGGTCGCTGAGCTGCGTAAGCAGCGGGAGCAGATCGGCGAGCGGTTTCTGGACGCCCGCCAGGCTGGCGCGCGTGACCTCGAAGTATTCGCGCGGCAGGTCCGCGACCGTGGTCATCGGAATCTCCTCCGTCGCACCCTTGACGCGGACATGCACCCTGCCGCCCAGGGCCAGCACGGCCGTGGCCGCCGTGTCGTTCGGCTCGGACCACACTATATGTGCATGGGGGAATGCCACCTTCAGAGTGTCGAACCCTTTGGCTGAGACTCGCGTCTGGTTGAGCGAGAGCTCCTTCAGAGGCCAGCTTATGAACCTCTCGAGCGACGCATCAGTCACCCGAGTGCGCGTCAGGGTGAGGGTCGAAAGGTCGGTGAGCTTCTCCAGCTGCACCAGGCCTGCGTCGGTCACGTGGGTGTTGCTCAGATCGACGTACGTGAGCTTGGTCAGCTTCCCCAGATGGACAAGTCCCGCGTCGGTGACCGGCGTGTTCGCCAGGTAGAGAGCCGTGAGGTTGGTCAGCTTCTCGAGGTGGACCAGCCCCGCACCGCTTACCCGTGTATCTTCCAGATTAAGCTCCGTGAGGTTCTGGCAATCCTTGAAGTGAGCCAGCCCCGCATCGCTCACCTGGGTACCGGCCAGTAGAAGGATCGTGAGGTTCTTGCAATCCTTGAAGTGGGCCAGACCCGCATCGCTCACCTGGGTAGAGCTCAGACGAAGGATCGTGAGTTCCTTGGAATCCTTGAAATGGGCCAGCCCTGCATCGCTCACCTGGGTAGAGGTCAGATTAAGGTACGTGAGGTTTTTGAAATCGTTGAAGTGGGCCAGCCCCGCATCGCTCACTCGTGTATCTTGCAGAGCAAGCTCGGTGAGGTTCTTGCAATCCTTGAAGTGGGCCAGCCCTGCATCGCTTACCTGTTTACTGCGCAGATTAAGGACCGTGAGGTTCTTGCAATCCTTGAAAACGGCCAGCCCAGCATCGCTCACCTTCGGGTTACTGTCCAAAAACAAGAGCGTGAGTTCAAACGCTCCGTGGGGCAGTTCTCCGACAACCTGGATCGCGCGTTCCTCTCCGTTCTCCTTGATCTTGATGGTGCCGCCGATCAACAGCACCCAATCGGCCGCGCGGCGGTCGGGGTCGGCGGAGGGCAGCGGCTCGATCACGCCGCCGTCCCATTCGATCTTGCACCCCGGCAAGGCGGCCGAGAGCTTCTTCACGCCGGCCTCGGTGACGTTTGTCTTCTTAACGTTCACGAGACCGAGCTTCGGGCAGTCGGCGAGGCGTTCCATCCCCGCATCGCTCACCCGTGTATCTTCCAGAGTAAGCTCCGTGAGATTCTTGCAATCCTTCAAGTGAGCCAGCCCCGCATCACCCACCTGGGTAGCGGCCAGATGAAGGCCCGTGAGGTTCTTGCAATCCTTGAAGTTGGCCAGCCCCGCATCGCTTACCTGCGTACCGTTCAGAGCAAGGCTCGTCAGTTTCTTGCAATCCTTGAAATGGGCCAGCCCTGCATCGCTCACCTGGGTAGCGGCCAGACCAAGGCTCGTCAGTTTCTTGCAATCCTTGAAGTGGGCCAGCCCCGCATCGCTCACCTGGGTAGCGCTCAGATCAAGGTCCGTGAGGTTCTTGCAATCCTTGAAGTGGGCCAGCCCCGCATCGCCCACCTTTGTATCGATCAAGTGAAGGAGC
>JBGPMX010000129.1:0-9588 GCA_041487215.1 Planctomycetia bacterium
CACGCCAGCTGCGTGCAGATCGGCGATGCTGCGGTTGGGATCGTGGGCGCATCCGGCGCCGGTAAATCGTCCGTTGCGGCCGCCCTCGTGGCGCGCGGCTGCGCGCTGGTCAGCGACGACCTGCTCCCGGTTCGCATCGGCGACGGGCTGGCTCTGGCCCTCCCCGGTCACGCGGCCATGAATGTGTCGCCGCAAGCAGCCGAAACGTTCATCGCCCAGCGTGATCCGGGCGCTGCGCTGGCGGGAAAACTTCGCGTGCCGGTAGGCAGAACGTGGGGAAGACTCGCCGGTGGGCCCATGCCTTTGGCGGCGATCTACGTGCTGGCGAATGAGCCGCGCGGCCCGGCCGCGGCGTCAAGCACGCTCCTGGTGGGCACGGCAGCTCTGGTGGAGCTTCTGCGGCACAGCTTCTGCGCCCGCGTTGTGGGCCTGCTCGGGGTCGAGGCGGCGCGATTCGCCGCGCTCGCTCGGCTGGCGGCCGCCACCCGCGTTCGTCGTCTCACCGTGCCCCAGGGATTGGATCGCCTGGCGGGCGGTCTAGGTTTGATCGAACAGGATTTGGCAGGCTCATGAGCTATAGCCAGTATCGGCTCCGTGCTGTGCCCGATTACCTGCACTTTCCTCGCGTGTGCGACCGCCACGTCGCGCGCCTGCTCGGCGGCGCTTCCGATGCGCCGGAAGCCTGGCCGTGCGGCGTCGATCGCCGCCACGTCCTGGATGGGCTCGAGTGGCACGGCATCGGCCCCCTGATGTACCGCCGGGCGCGGGACAGCGGGCAGCTAACCGCATTGCCCGACTGGCTCGGCGACCACCTGTCGCGCAGCTATTTCCGCTGTGCCGCACAGAGCCTGGCGCGCGAGCGCGACCTGGGCCTGATCGTCCGGCAGCTCACGGCCCAGGGAATCCCGGTCATGCTGCTGAAGGGCGCGGCCTTGGCGCGCAGCGTCTATCCGGACACCGCGCTGCGTCCCATGACGGACATCGACCTCTTGATCCGTGCCGATCGACTGGACCAGGCACGCGGTGTGTTGGCCGGCTGCGGGCTGAGGGAGATACGCAGCCCGCGCAGGCCGGATCGCGAGCACCACGTGCGGCTGACCGGTTCAGGCTCTGGAGGTTCTGCGTTGCGCCTCGAGCTGCACTGGCGACTTAGTGACAAGAGGCCGCTCGAGGCTCGCATGCCTTGTGAGGATCTCTGGGAGCGTTCGGTGCCGGCTTGCCCGCCGCTCCAGCAGGCGAGGATGCCCGAGGCGGGCGATGCGCTGCTGCACGCGGCGATGCACCTGGCGGAGCACAACGGCCTCGCCCAGCTGCGTTGGCTGGCCGACGTCGATCGGCTGGTCCGCAGGCTCACCCAACCGGATGGGGCGTGGCCGGTCGTGGCCGCTCGGGCGATTCGGTACAATCTCCAGCTGGTGCTGGCGGCCGCCTTGCAGGAGGCAGAGCGGTGGTTTGGTACGGCGGTGCCAAACCGGACGTGGCAGTTGCTCGCCGCCGGCTTGCCGCCCGGCGAGGCGGCGTGCGCCGTGTACGCACGCTGCTCCTGTTCGGGCGTCATTGGGCTCGAGCTGGAGAACCTGGGAGCGATGGCAACATTCCGGGACAGGCTCGAGCACTTGCGGCGTGCGATTTTTCCCGGTCGCGCCTTTATCCAGCGGCGGCACCGGCTGGGCGAGGATAGTGCGGTATGGCCGTACGCCATTCAGCGGCTCGGCCGAGGGCTGCGCGATGGTGCGCGGTTCATGCTGTACCGTGGCGGGGAGCGCTTGAGGCCATCAGAGACCGGACAGAAGAAGGAGAGACCATGAACGATCGCAGGAATGCCGGAGAGTCGGAACCGCGCCCCGCTCAGGAACGCAAGGCGTACGAGCCACCGAAGCTCGTCCGGCTGGGCACGCTCCGAGAGCTCACGCTGCACCTGCCGGGCGTGGACTCGAACGATGGCGATCCGATCAATCCCGGCTCGTCTGTTCCCTGAGTCGGATCCTCCAAAGACGCGCGTGGCCAGTATCGCGGCATGCCTCTGTTTCGATTCAGAGCAGGTTGCAACCGATCTTCTCGCTCGCATGGTCCAGGCCGGCGCCTTTCTGGGCCCGGACGGCCATCGCTGCTGGCAAGCGGGCCCGGTAGGGCTGGGGCATTGCCATTTCTGGGTCACGCCCGAAGAGGCCGGGGAAGAGGCCGGAGAAGCACAGCCGATCGGGGATCCGGCAAGCGCGCTATGGCTTTCCGCGGACGTGCGGCTGGACAATCGCGAAGAGTTGCTCGAGCGACTCAAGCAAACAGGCTGTGACTGCCCGCCCGGCGTCAGTGACGCCCGGCTGCTTCTGGCCTGCTACCGGGTCTGGGGCACGCGCGTTTTTGCGATGTTGGTGGGCGACTTTGCCCTGGCCCTGTGGGATGGAACCCGGCAACGGCTTGTCTGCTGCCGCGATGCGCTGGGACAGCGCCCCCTCTTCTACCACTCGAGCGCGCGACGCTTCGTGTGCGCGTCGGCGTTGCGGCAGCTCTTCTGCGACGCCGAGGTCCCGCAGGGTCTTTCCGATTCGACGATCGCGGACCACCTGGCGGGCGGCGAGACCGAACCGGGGAGCACGTTCTTTGAGGGCGTGCAGCGCCTCCCGGCGGGGCATTGGCTCGAGGTCGGCCGCGACGGCAGGGTACAGGTGCAGCGCTACTGGGATCCGGCGGCGATCCGCTTGCGTGACGGCCTGACGGCCGAATCGTATGCCGAGGAGTTCCGGGAGCGATTTCTGGCAGCGGTGCGAGCGCGGTTGCGGGCCCGCACGCCCCGGTTCGGTCTGACGGTGAGTGGCGGCGTCGACTCCTCGGCCGTTGCGGCAGCAGCGCATCATCTCAGCGTGACGCAGGGCCTTGCGATCGAGCTCCGTGCTTTTTCGAATGTCGCGCAGCGTCGGAGGGCCGACGAGCGGCACTACCTGCGCGAGCTCTGCGAGCGCTACCCGATGCCGCTGGAACTCACGGCTTCCGAGGACTACTGGGCCTGGCGGCCGGTGCCGGGGCTTGAGGCCTTGAAAGATGAGCCCTACGAGCCGGCATACGGGGCTCGCCTGGTGGCGGACCTCGGCAAGGCGCGGGAGCACGGCATCACGGTCCTGCTCACCGGGTCGGGCGGCGATGAGGTGGGGGGCAGCTCATGGTATCTGGTGGATCTGCTGGCGCACGGTCAAATCTTGCGGTTCTGGCCCGAGCTGAGAGCTCGGGCGCGCGGGAAGCACGCGGCAGCATTTGGCTTGTTGCGGACCCTGGCGCATGAACTCATGCAATCGTGGCGGCGGAGTGCGGGGATCGGCATGGAGCGGACGGGGCCGGAGTGGCTCGGGCGCAATCTGGCCGATCGGCGGGATCCGGCAGGCCATACATGGGATAAGCCGGTACACCGCAACCCGGCGCGCGAATCCGTGTACCAGCAGGTCCGCGCCTGGTGGGCAAGTCCCGTGCTGAGCGCTCTCTCTGGCATTCCCTGCTCATTCGGCATCGAGATACGCCATCCTTTCCTGGACCGGCGCGTGGTTGAGTGGGCGCTGTCGCTGCCGCCCTACCGCTTTGGCCGGGAGGGTCGTCTCAAGGCCCCCTTGCGGCAGGGCCTTGCCGACGTGTTGCCGCGGGCGATCGCGGAACGAGCGGATAAGGGGGACTATCTCTACTACTGGGACCTTGGCTTGCGCCACCGCGAGAGGCCGCGGATCTTGCGGATGCTCGAGGCGCCTGCGGCGGCGGACTGCGGCTACATTGATGCGGACAAGTTGCGTTGCGCCTACCAGCGCTATTGCCGCGGCGGCCGGATCAATCGGCGGCAACTCTGGAACACGCTGACTCTGGAAGCGTGGCTGCGCGGCCGCTGAGGGGCCCTCACAGGCCCGTCCAAAAATAACTTGCACATTTGACCTACGAATGGAGTCACTGCGAGCGACGCAGCCGGCTTGATCGGGGGGCGCATCGACAGAACGGGCGTCGATCCCGCGTCTGCAACTCGCCTCGCAGTGGCTCCATTTCTGGCCATTCCACCGGGGTCGGGCCACCGTTGAAAGAGAGAATCCGCTGAGAAACACCCCGGCTCTCCATCGGACCTGCAATGGTAGTTCGATGTGGGACACGCCGCGGCTTCCCTCTTTCAAGTGGGTCAAATGGTCAAGTTATTTTTTGACGGGCCCTCCAAGGCCTGCGGCGCGAAATGGGCATGGTGCGGCGCCCGGACACGGCAATGGGCACTGCGGGTGTACCGGAGCGCCGCACCCGCCAAGAATATCAATCAAGATTGCTGCCAAAAACCGGACCGGTTCAGCGGTGGGTCCGTTTTAAATTCGACCCCCCCTGCTCCCCCTTGCCAAGGGGGGGACAGGGGCGGTTCCAGCCAAACTGACCGACGATCGGTTCAGCGCGGAACTACGGGTTTCCCGCGGGCGGCGCTGCTTCGGGCTGGATCCGGACAATCGCGATGACTCCCTTGTCGGTGGTCGCCGCGATGTGCCGCTGCTCGGGGCTGAACGCCAGGCCGCGCACCGAGCCGGCCCATGAACCGAGCTTGATGCTGTGCTTCAGGGCGGCCGTGGTTGCATCCCACAGGTCGATCTTGCCCGCCAGGGCGCATGCGATGATCCCGCCGTCCGGACTGAACTCGACAGACATGGCTCCGGCGCTGAGCGGCCGCGCCGGCTTGTTGGGGTCGAGGCTGTAGAGTGCGGCCGGTTCCCGCGCGCTGGCAACTGCCAGCAATTCCGTCTCGGGGCCGAATCGCACGCAATGCGCGGCGGCCGGCAAAGTTTTGTATCTCCTGCCCGTCGGTATGGTCCAAAACTCGATCTGCTCCGTCCCCGCTGCGGCCAGCACCGCGCCCTGCGGGCTGAAGGCCAGAGAGGCGATCGAGCCGGCCGTCCCGCTGAGTCTTCCGGCCGCCTGTTTGGCAACGACGTCGAACAGGGCGATCGACCCGTCTTGCCTGCCGCGCGCGATCATGCCGCCGTCCGGGCTGATGGCGGCGCAGGTCAGCTTGCCGTCCTCAGGCAGGGCGACCGACTCGGTTCCCGAGGGCATCTCCCAGACCTGCACGCGGTCGCTGCTCGCCGAAACAAGCCGTTGATCCCCGGCGCAGAACGCGAGCCACCCAATCGGCCGTTGGTGGCCGGCCAGGCTGGCAACTTCCTTGCGCTCGGCCACGTCCCAAACGCGAACGATGCCATCTTGTCCGCCCCATGCGATGGCGTCCCCCGCGGCGCTGAAGGCGACTGCGTTCACGGCCGATGAGGGTCCGGTCCCCAGGACCGCGACCAGTTCGGGGGCGTCCTCTGCTGCGAGGCCGAGCGTCGTCCGCTGCGCTGCGGTAATTTGTTCGGGCTGCAGGGAGTCGGCGGGGTAGGGGAGTTCGGCGCGCAGCACGGCGGCGCGTACGGCTTCGGGTGTGCCGTGGTATTTGCTGCTGTAAGCGCCGAGTTCTGCGCGCAGGCCGGCCACGGGCGGACCGTTCGCGTCCCGGCTCGTCGTTGCGCGTACGCGCTCGGCCAGATCGGCCAGTGCGGCGCGGCGGCGGCTCTCCTGTGTGAGGGGGATCTCGACGCGCACGCTCTGCCCGCGTCTGACCGAGACGGTTTCGCGTACCGGGATATGACCGGGCCACTCGACGCTGATGCGGTGCCAACCCACGTCGACTGGAATCACTTCCTCGGTCCGCCCCTTCGCCGGGACCGGCTTGCCGTCGAGCAGCACTCTTCCCGCCCTTACCTGCTCTTCCGGGGCGGAACCGCTGGCGGCAAAGGCGAGCACGATGGTTCCCCGGGAAGTCAGGGCCCAATACGTGGGTACCGCCACGAGGAAGACGATGGCGGCGATGGCCGCCATTGCGGTGGCCCAGCGCAGGCGCAGGGAGGCGATCCAGCGGCGCCTGGTGTCGGTCTCGGTCCAGGCCGGCAACGACTCTGCACTCATCGCGGCGATGGCGTCGAGGATCTCGCTGGTGCCCGGCGCGGTGTGTGCTTCGTCCGTTGCGAATTCTCGAGGCGGCGCGAAGGCAATGGGGGCGGCGTCCAGCTCGGTCGTTTCCGTGTGCGGCGCGTCATCTCTGCGCGGCGCGAGCAGGAGCGCATCCGGCGAGGTGACCTCTGTGGGGTCTTCACTGCTGAGGGGGGCGGTGAGCGGGGGAGTTCGATCTGGGGGTGCGGCGCGCAGGCCGCTGCCCGCGCTCGCATCGGGCGTGCCCGGCGTGCGCCGGGGTCTCAGGAAGGGCCGCAGCATCTCCGCCAGTTCCCCCGGCCGCTGAAAGCGCTCGGCGGGATTCTTCGCCATCATGCGACGCACCAGAGCGGCCAGATCCTCGGGCACGTCCGGGCAGAGGGTGCAGATCGAAACCGGTTCCTCTCGGTGATGCTTGAGCAACTTCTGCATCGCCGTGCCATGCGGGAAAGGAACCTGCCCGGTCAGGGACTGATAGAAAGTGCATCCGAGCGAGTAGATATCGCTGCGCGCATCCGCGTTGCGCGGGTCCTCGGCCTGCTCGGGAGCAACATAGTCCACCGTGCCGACGAACACGCCGGTGTGTGTGAGGGAGAGCTGGCTTCCGCTCCCCTCGGCGGCCTCGCCGAAGAACCGGGCCAGCCCCATGTCGAGGATCTTGGCCTTGCCGCGCGGGGTTACCAGGATGTTGGACGGCTTGATGTCGCGATGGATGATGCCGCGCTGCATCGCGTGCTCGAGCCCGAGCGCGATCTGGCGGATGATGCCGGCGGCCTCGTGTGGTGCCAGGCGGCTCCGGGTCTGGATCAGGTTGCGCAGGCTCTGCCCGGGCACGAACTCCATGGCGATGAAGTGGATGCCGTCCTGCTCGCTCACGTCGTAAACTTGCACGATATTCTCGTGCTGCAGCTGCGCGGTCGCGCGTGCCTCGCGATAGAAGCGATCGACCGCGTCGCGGTTCTTCACGGCGGAGCGGGGCAGCACCTTG
This sequence comes from Planctomycetia bacterium, assembly GCA_041487215.1. Taxonomy (GTDB): domain Bacteria; phylum Planctomycetota; class Planctomycetia; order JALXBF01; family JBGPMX01; genus JBGPMX01. The sequence goes on from JBGPMX010000129.1 coordinate 6,956, forward strand.
ACCGCGGCAATCCGCCGCAGCACGGTGTGCTCGGCTTTGTACACGAGCCCCATTGCGCCGCGCGCGATCGGTTCCAGCAGCTTGTATTTCTCGAGAAAGAAGCCGCGGAAATGGCCGGCGAGCAGGTGCTTGGCGTGGAAGATGGTGAGCTTCTTGCGCTGCACCAGGCGAGCGGCCAGAGTCTGGGCGTCGACATCCGCGGTTTGAACTTCGACGCGCACGCGCGCCAGGTCATCCGGCGCGAGCAGACCGCTGGCTGCGAGGTGTTTCAGGAATTCGGACGCGCCGCCGGCCATATTAGTGCGTCATTGGGTCCAGTGCCCATGGACCACGCACGATCCGCAGGCTCACTCGAGCGCTGCGACGTAGCCCTCTCAGCGGGAGCCGAGCGAAACGCCCGGGCCTCGGCCGTTCCTGACACCGCAGCGGCATGACGCCGCAGCGGCAACCGCTCCGAATGAAGCCAGGCCGCGATCGCTGCGCGGGCGTGCGGTCACGCCCGCCCATCGTGATCGATACGCTCGGTCCTGCGCCTGTGGACCAAATGATTGGCGCGCTTCAGCCAGCCCATCAGCTCGGCGCGCGAGTGCAGGTCGAGCTTGCGGAAGATGTTCCCCACCTCGGTACGTACCGTGTTCGGGCTGCGGTGCAGCACCTTGCCGATCTCCTCATCATTCTGATATCCGCGACTGAGCCAGAGCATGACGTCGATTTCCGCTGGGGTGAGCTGATGGGCCAGGGTGCGGGCGAGCGGTACGGTGGAACATTGGTTCGTCGGACTCGAGTCCTCCATGGAGGGCGGGAAGTTGGCGAGTTCGTCGATCTCGTCAACCACCTCCGCCTCGACGCCGCCCCACCAGATGGTGTCGGCGACGACGATTTCCGCCTGGGGCACATGATCGATCCAGACGCCGTTGACGTTCGTCCCCGACGAAGATCCGAGGTCGCGGATCCAAAGTTTGTGGCGGTAGAGCCAGATTTCGGCGTGGCGCCGCGACACCGTCGGGCACCGTCCGCGGATGACGATGTCGGCGGTAGCCGAACGGCCCAATACCTTGCGGCGTTCCTCGATGCGGAACGACCACTCGGTCTGGGGAATGTTCTTCAGGACCAAGTACGCGGGGGCGCGGGACGCCATGGGGGAACGCGGTTTTCGAACTTACGTTTAATACCGTATTGCGATCGCCATCTCAAACCACCATGCTAGCAACCCCACTGGACGGAGGAGAGGTGAATCACGGCCAAGCAATTCTTGGCGAAGCGGGGGACAGGGGCGCTGTGTCCCACGGAGAGCGGAGTGATAAGAGGCGGATCCTTGTCGCAGCCGAGCTGATGTCGACCGCGGATTGGTGTTTCATTGCGAGCTCGGGCGAACTGCCGCTGAGAAGCCGTTCGGGAAAAAGCAAAAGGAGCGGCGCCCGGACACGGCAATGGGCACTGCGGGTGTACCGGAGCGCCGCCCCAATGCGTTCAAAAATGGTACCCCCGCGAGGGATCGCCGTCAAGCGTGGTGTGGCCCCGCAAACTACTTGAGCGGGGCGACGCGGGCCGTGAACGGGGGAGGGCAGGGATCAAATTTTTGCCACAATGGTTTTCTTGTTTCCTTGTTGACGTAAGCAAAATCGGACTATAGCTGGTGATGCGTTTTTGACAACGGCATAGCGATGGGCGTGGGTCAGGGAAGTATTCTGCCGCGGTGACACTCCTCACCTCTCCGGCTCCCCGCCGCAGTACGACACAGCCCGGATAATCAGAACGTTCGCCGGCCCAGCGAGTGCGCTTACGCTCGCGCGGGTCGGACCTTGTCACACCGGCGCGGCCGGTCGCTCTTCGCGAGTCGACCGCCGTGGCGCTGGGGGTGACAAGTTTTGCTACCATCGGAAATAGGGTGCGGCGCGCGGACACGGCAATGGGCACTGCGGGTGTACCGGCGCGCCGCACCCTTTCATGGCCGCCCCTCCTCCAGGGCGACGCCCGCCGTTTGGCTGTGCCCTTGTTGGGTTTGACCTGGTGCGCGCACGCAAGGGCCGCCTCTACCTGCCACTCGCCGGAATACCGAGCTTCGCCGCTCCGGCGCCCACCTGCACCCGCGCCTTCCCCTTCGGTGCATACCCCGCTCGCGCCCGCGCCATTCGTCGATGTCACCCTGGTGTCACTGTTTGCGACTCGCATAGCAAATCGCTCCGCAAATCGCGCGCCCCGGCGCAGGATTCTGCCGCGTGGGTGTTGCGGGGGGGCGTCGTCGTCGCGTTCGTCGGACGGCCGGCGCCCCGAGTGGACTGCGCGGGCGGGTTGCGGGGGAGGCGGCGAGCGACAAGCGGGCAAGCGGTCGGCTGCGCGGGCCGAGGCAGCCGGCAGGTCTGTGTTTGCGGGGACCGCGCGCGAGTGCGCGCGGCGCGGTCCGCTTAGGAGCGGGCGAACAGCGGGCTCGGTGATCGGTCCATGCGGGCACCGACGGGAACGGAGTGCGCGCTTGAGCCCCAGTATTCCGGCCCGGGTGCTCGAGCCGTTGCGGCGGTTCGCGTGGCGGACGACCGGACGCCTGCCGCGGAGCATAAGCAGGAACCAAGCGATGCGTACAGCGTCTCCCGACACGCAGTCTGCGCCGGAAACGACCTGGGGCGCGCTCCGCC
>JBGPMX010000130.1:0-9578 GCA_041487215.1 Planctomycetia bacterium
CCCGGCATAGGTGAGCTGGTCGAGGTTGATGATCTCGGCATCGGGGTATGTCTCCAGCTCGAAGCGCACGAAGTTCGAGCCGATGAAGCCACAGCCGCCGGTGACGAGGATTCGTTTCATGAGATCGATCGGCCCCCCTGACGCCCGCGCGAAAGTACGCCTGCGCTCGCTCCGAAGTCTTTGCTGCGGGCTCAGTCCCCTGGAAAGACGTCCGAGGTTTATGAGCCGCGTAGAAGCCTTCTAAAGTCTGCCCTTCTTCCCCTGCGGGGCGATATTGGACTAATCGCCCGGTTCGACCGGTGGAGGCGGCTGCAGCGGCGTCTTGGGTTCGCCGCCGCCCGCCTCCGCGGCGATCTTGGCGAGCGACGCCACGGTGTCCCCCTCGTCCAGCCGGATGAGGCGGACGCCCTGGGTGTTGCGACCGATGGGACGGATGTCCGCCGCGCGGATGCGCACCATCATGCCGCGCACGGTGGTGATCATCACCTCGTTGTCATCGCGCACGGAAGCCACGGCGACGACGGGGCCATTGCGCTCGGTGGTCTTGATGTCGATGAGCCCTTTGCCGCCGCGGTTCTGAGTGCGGTAGCGCATGTTGCCGCGCTCGCTGCTTTCCGCCTCCGGCTCGATGGCTTCATCGGGGCCAGTTGGGCCAGTCCCCGGCGCGCCCGCCGCGTCGGTCGGCGGCGCGACGGTTCCGTCCTCGCCGAGCGCCGCCGCCTCGCCTTCGGCCTCGGCCTGCTCTTCCTCGGCCGGTTCGCTCTCGCCCGGCTCCGGGCCGGTGGGTACGCCGAACGGGGTCCGCTTGCCGTAGCCGTGCTCGCATACGGTGAGCAGCGACGCATCGGGTTCGGCGACAATCATGCCCACGACGGCGTCGCCGGCTTCGAGCTTGATTCCCTTCACGCCGCGCGTGGCACGGCCCATGGGCCGCACCTGCCCCGCGTCGAAGCGGATCGCCTTGCCGTTGCGGGTGGCGAGCACGACATGATCGCCCGGCCGTGTCAGGGCGACGCCGATCAGGCTGTCGTCCTCGTCGAGCCGGATGGCGATGATGCCCCCCTTCATCGGGCGGCTATACGCATGGAGCGCGGTCTTCTTGACTGTGCCGCGCCCGGTCGCCATGAAAAGCGAGCTCTCGTCGAACTGCCGCACCGGGATGAGGCTGGTCACCTTCTCGCCGGACTGGAGCGCGAGCATATTCACGATCGCGCGGCCGCGGCTGGTGCGGCTCTGCTGCGGGATGTCGTACACCTTGCGCCAGTACACCCTGCCCCGGTCGGTGAAGAAGAGGATGTGCGCGTGGGTGCTGGCGACGAAGACGTGTTCCTGGAAGTCCCCCTCCTTGGTGTCCCCGGCGCTGACCCCCTTGCCGCCGCGCCCCTGCGCGCGCGACGCGCTCAGCGGCATCCGCTTGATGTACCCCTCGTGGCTCACCGTCACCGCCATCGGCTCGTCGGCAATCAGGTCCTCGGCGTTGAACTCGGTGATCTCTTCGTCGCTGATCTCGGTGCGGCGGCGGTCGCTGTACTTCTGCTTGAGCTCGACCATGTCCTCGCGAACAACGTCCAGGATGTTTCGCTCGTCGGAGAGCAGGCGCTGGTAGCCGGCGATCTCCTCGCGCAGCTGGTTGTACTCCTGGACCAGCTTGTCGCGTTCGAGCCGGGTCAGGCGCTGCAGCTGCATCTGCAGGATCGAGTCGGCCTGGTTGCCGGTCATGGTGTAGTGCTCGAGCGTGCCGCGTTCGCGCTGGAACGCGGCGAAGCCGTCGGCACCGAACGCGCGCTCGAGCACCTGGGCGGAGACCTCGAGCCCGATCAGGCGGGCGCGCGCCTCGGGCACATTCTCGGAGCCGCGGATGATCGCGATAATTTCGTCGATGTGGTTGAGCGCAATCAGCAGCCCCTCGACGTGGTGTTTGCGCTTCTGCGCCTGCGCCAGCAGGAACAGCGTGCGCCGCCGCACCACCGTGCCGCGGTGCCGCACGAACTCCTGGAGCAGTTCCTTGAGCGCCAGCGTGCGCGGCCGGCCGTCGACCAGGGCCAGCAGGATGATGGAGAAGGTGTCCTGGAGCGGCGACAGGCGGTAGAGCTGGTTGAGCACTACGTCCCGGTCGGCGTCGCGCTTGAGATCGATGACGATCCGCACCGGGTCCTTGCGGTCACTCTCGTCGCTGACCCGGCTGATCCCTTTGACGCGGTCCTCCTCGGCGAGCTGGGCGATCTTCTCGACGACGCGGTCGCGCGTCTGCTGGAACGGGATCTCGGTGACCACGATGCTCTGGCGCCCCCCCTTGCCCTCCTCGAACTTGACGCGTGCGCGGAGCACGATGCCGGACCGCCCCGTGTTGTAGCCCTCGCGGATGCGCGCGCGGCCGCAGATGACCCCGCCGGTCGGGAAGTCGGGGCCGGGCATGATTTCGAGCAGCTCGTCGTTGCTGACGCCCGGCTCGTCGATCACGCGTATGGCGGCGTCGCAGACCTCGCCCAGGTTGTGCGGCGGGATGCTCGACGCCATGCCCACCGCGATGCCGGTGCCGCCGTTGACCAGTAAGTTCGGGAAGCGCGCGGGGAGCACCGTGGGCTCCACCTTCCGCTCGTCGTAGGTCGGCACGAAGTCGACGGTGTCGCGCTCGAGGTCGTCGAGCATCTCGGCGGCCACGGCCGAAAGCCGGGCCTCGGTGTACCGCATCGCGGCGGGGGGCAGGCCGGCAATCGAGCCGAAGTTGCCCTGCTTGTCCACCAGCACGTGCCGCATGTTCCACTCCTGGGCCATGCGAACGAGCGTCGGGTAGACGACCGATTCGCCGTGCGGGTGGTAGTTGCCGCTGGTGTCGCCGGAGATCTTGGCGCACTTCATGCGGCCGCCGGTGGGGCCGAGGTTGAGGTCGTTCATCGCCACCAGGATGCGGCGCTGCGACGGCTTGAGGCCGTCGCGCACGTCGGGCAGGGCGCGGCTGACGATGACGCTCATGGCGTACGTCAGATAGCTGTCCTTGAGCTCCTCCTCGATGTTCAGTTCGCGAATGTTTTCGCCGCGCTCGGCAGTGGACACTTCGGCTTAACCTCGCAGGGAAAGAACGTGGAAAACGGGAAGGGAACGGCCTCCGTGCACGAGCTGCTAAGGACGCAGCGGTGATCAATCAGGATAGCAAAAAGTGGCCGGATTCGCAACGCGGGGGGCGAGCGGAAAGCTGTCTTCCGGGACTTGGCAAAAGCTCTTCGCGACCTTGGCCGACTTCCTCAAGCGCAAGCTGAAGCGTGAACTCTAATCCCAGACCGCCACGGAGTTCGGCGCGGGTCTCCCGACCCCGCCGTCCGCGTGACCGAAGGTCTCCCGGCACGTTGTTCGGCGCGGTCTCCCTGACCCGCCGGTCGGCTGACCGATGGTCTCCCGTCACATCTCTGCCGCGCGTGAGGTTGCTCGCTGCTCGGCATTGCCATGACAAACGAAGCGGCCCGGCTGCGCGAAGCAGCCGGGCCGCGGGTGGTCACAGGTTCGGGCCGGTGCCGAACGCTTTTCAGTCGCCGTAGATCTCGGTCATCTGCTCGGCGGTGATCGGGCTGTTCAGCGACTCGCTGCTGAGTTCCGCCTGGAACCGCACGTTGCCGCGGCGCAGGCCCTTGGCCTGCACCTTGAGCGTGATGACCGACTGCGGGGCCAGTACCGGGATCTCATCGAAGATCACCTGCTGCCCCTGCGTGTGGTACGCGATGGGAGCTTCGGCGCCCATCACCTGCATGCCTTCCGGAGCGTTGGCAACGATCGTCACGTGCTCGGCCGCCTTGCTGCCCCGGTTGGCGACATGGATCTGGTAGGTGGTCTCGCTGCCGATCTCTACCGGATCTTCGGTGTCGATCACTTCCATGATGATGGACGCGGACCCTTCGACGCGGGTGAGCTTTTCGGCCTTTACCGGGGCGCAGTTCTCGGCCCAGGCGGCGGCGCGCTGCAAGTGCTCGCCCTCGGTCTTGGCCAGGACCGTCAGCGGCAGCTCGACGCGCTGGCCGGCGTCGAGACCGGCGAACTGCCAGGTCACCGTCCGCTTGTCCTTGTCGTAGATGCCGCCGGTGCCCGCCTCGACGTACTGGAAGCCCTCGGGCAGACCAACCATCACGTTGACCTTCTCCGCGATCGCGTCGCCGGAGTTGGCCAGTTCGAACTGGTAGGTGGCCTTGCGGTTCAAGTAGCGGAAGTCGGGCCCGCTGCTGTTCAGCGAAAGCTTGGGCGTACGGATCTTGACCACGTGATCGACGGTCGCCTGCGTGCCGTCGTCGCTCTCGGCGACCAGCGCGATACGCACCTGACCGGGCTCGCGCGTCGGCGCGGCGGTCTGGACCACGCGCGATTCACCCGGCTCGAGCACTCCCACCTCGATCTGCAGCGGCGATCCGGCCGCGCGCGCCGAGCTCGTCTGATAGACACCCGGCAGCAGTTGGCGGATGCGGACGTTGCTGGCCGGCCCCGTGCCGGTGTTCGTCACGGTCAGGACCAGGTGCAGCTCGGAGCCGACCTGCGTGTCGGTCGGGCCCTCGCAGGCGAGCTTGAGCTTCGGCTGGCCGACCTGGACCTTCACGGCCGTGCTCGAGCTGAAGCTGACGACCGTGTTGCAGCTGAGCTCGCCGGGGATGAGCGGCTTGAGCTGGATGGTCAGCTTCTCCTGGGCGCCCACCTCCAGGCGCGGGAACCGCCAGATCAGGGTCGAGCCATTGATGTCGGCCTTGGGCTCGGTGGCGAGGAACGTCGCTTGCAGCGAGAACGTGCCGCGCACTTCGACCTGGTCAGCGGGCACAGACCCCACGTTCTTGACCAGGATTTGCTGCTCGAACGGCTTGCCGACGTTCGAGATCATCGGGCTCGACGCCTCGATCGAAATGGCGGGGACCTGCTGCGCGTAGTTGGTGTTGGATCCGATCGTCAGGCCGGGTCCGCCGCTGCCGGGCGCGGCAGCGGCTCCGGCCGTCATCGCGGCGGCGGCCGGCATCGGCTCGGCGTCTCTCCGCACGTTCGTCGCCCGGCCGGGCATGATCCTCGGGCCGGCCCACGTCGCCTGCGGGCACGCGGACCAGACCAGCACCGCACTTCCTACCCCTCCCCATAACAGCCGGCGCAGTATGCCGTTCATTGCCTTCTCTCCATTCCCAGAAATAGGCTTTTCGCGCGTGGATCGCGCAAGACGTGAGCTTGGGCTCCCTCCCATTCTTGTATCGTAAATCGGCTAAGCCAGTCTGTCGGAAAAAGTCAGGAATGCCCAGGATAGGGGCGGGTCGCGCTGTTGGTCAAAGGTGCGGCGGACGGACGATCCGGCGTAAGCGGGCGGGAGTCGGCGCGAGGGGCACGACGCGGCAAATGGGGCGGACTTTACGGGCGGAGTGCTGACTGCCGACTGCCCGACTGCTCTTCACGCCCCCTTGAGCGCCGGGATGTGGACCCGCTCGAGCGCCTCGTCCTTGGCGATCACCACCAGGCCCCCCTCGGTGACGTGAAAGCCGCGTTCCCGGTCCCACTCGACGTTGTAACCGATCTCCGTCTCGGGCGGGATCTGCACGTCCTTGTCGATGATCGCGTGGCGGATCTTGGCGTGGCGGCCTACGTTCACCCCTTCGAAAAGGATCGAGTCCTCGACCTCGGCAAAGCTGTTGATGCGGACGGCCGGGGAGAGGATGGAGTGCTGCACGCGCCCGCCGCTGACGATGCACCCCTGCGAGACCATGCTGTCCAGCGCCGTGCCGCGCCGGGCGCCGGGTCCCTCCTGCGAGAAGACGAACTTCGGGGCCGGGTACTGCGGCTGGTGCGTGCGGATCGGCCAGTCCTTGTCGTAGAGATTGAGGATCGGCTCGACATCCACCAGGTCCATGTTCGCCTGGTAGTAGGCGTCGAGCGTGCCGACGTCGCGCCAGTACAGTGCTTCCTTGCGGTTCTCGTCGACGAATGGGTAGGCAAACACGGCGAGGTGCTCATCGATCATCGCCGGGATGATGTTCTTGCCGAAGTCGTGGTTGCTCTTGGGCTTGCCCGCGTCCTTGAACAGTTGGTCGAAAAGTCCCTTGGTGGTGAACACGTAGATCCCCATGGACGCCATGCAGCGCGTCGGGTCGTCGGGCATCGGCTTGGGCACGAACGGCTTCTCCTCGAAGCCCAGGATGCGGTAGTTCGGGTCGATCTCGAGCACGCCGAAGTTGCCGCTCGCCTCGCCAATCGGCATGGGGATGCAGCCGACGGTGACGTCCGCGCGCTTGTCGATGTGCTGCTCGATCATCGCCGCGTAGTTCATCTTGTAGATGTGGTCTCCGGCGAGGATGAGCACGTAGCGCGGATCCTCCTTCTCGATGGAGTAGATGTTCTGGTAGATCGCGTCGGCCGTCCCCTTGTACCAGTTCTCGTCGATGCGCTGCTGGGGCGGGAGGATGTCGATGAATTCGCCGAGTTCGCGGCAGAGGAAGCGCCAGCCGACGGCCAGGTGCCGATCCAGGCTGGCGGCCTTGTACTGCGTGAGCACGTAGATGTTGCGCAGCCCGCTGTTGATGCAGTTGGAGAGCGTGAAGTCGATGATGCGGTAGATGCCGCCGAACGGAACCGCCGGCTTCGCCCGATCGCGCGTGAGAGGTTCCAGCCGAGATCCCTTACCCCCGGCGAGGATCATTACCAGAACGCGTTTCATCCCTGAAAACCCTCCGAAAGTCGCCCGGATCGCGCGCGGCCCGCGCCGCCCGACCGTATAGATTCGTCAAGTCGCGGCACACTCGCAACCCCATTCACTCCCTCAAGATCAATCCGGACCCGCCCGATTGCAAATGAAAAAGGGGGGCCCACCGAGTACAGGGCACGGCCCTGGTCGAACGGTTTGCAAACGCCCAGGCGAGCGTTACGCTGGGAAAGCAGCGGGCGAGTCTGGATGGTGCTGAATTCGCCAGAATTCAGGCTCTTCTGATCTGAGCTCGGGCGACTTCAGCGACCGCCTTTTCAACCGGCTGCCCTTTTCATCCCCGGAGACATCCATGAGACACGCCACAATTCTTTGCACCGTGATGTTGACGGCGCTCGCCGCCGGCTCCCTCATCCGCGCCAGCGACGAGCCCGCGAAGAAGCCGAACGCCGCGGCGTCCGGTGGCAACGGCTGGATCGCGCTCTTCAACGGCAAGGATCTCTCCGGCTGGAAGTTCCGCAACCCCGACGCGAAGAAGACCTGGGTGATGTGCGATGACGTCCGGCTCGATCCCGCCGACGACGCCCGGTTGCTGCCGCAGTACGTGCCGGATCGAGCGACGCACGCGGTCTATCTCTGCGGCGAGGACGGCCGGGGCTCGGACATCATGACCGAACGCGACTTCTACGATTACGAGCTGCACGTCGAGTTCACGGTGCCCCGCGGATCCAACTCGGGCGTGTACAACCGCGGCCTCTATGAGATCCAGGTGCTGGACAGCTTCGGCAAGCCGGAACTGGACTTCCACGACTGCGGCGCCCTCTACGAGCGCGCCAAACCCGCGCTGAACTTGGCCAAGCGCCCGGCCGAGTGGCAGACGTTTGACATCCGCATGGAGGGGCACAAGATCAGCCTGGTGTGGAACGGCACGGCGGTCTTCAAGGACATGGACGTGCGCTACGGCGAGACGGACAAGGAGGCCTTCGAGCGGCTCAATCATGAGAACGCGTCGAAGGCGCCCGAGCTTCGCGTCAAGCTCGAGGAAAAGGACGGCAAGTACACGGGCTTCTTCGGCAACGGCGGCACGCGCGCGTCGCTCCCCGGCACCGACCGGCCGGGCCCGATCTTGCTCCAGGGGGATCATGGTCCGGTCGCGTACCGCAACCTCAAGATCCGGCCCCTGGACAAGCCGAATGCGGAGGCGAAGGGCAAGTAGCAGGCCGTCCGGCGCGCTCCGGCGGCACCAAATCATGGGCATCATAATCCGAGCATTCTGGGGACCGCGAGAAGAGTCGACAGAGCGGTGCGCACATCGGCTGGCACGCTGCTTGGAAGAGTTGTCAGCGTTTCAGCCGCTCTTTCGAAGTTGGACCGTGAACGGTCCGGAGGGTCCTGTGGTACCGACATCAGCGAAGGCGATAGAAGATCTATGTAGACAGAGGCGCCATATGGGCGATGATGGGGTCACTATCTACTCTGAGCTTGGTTGTAGCGTGTCGTTATATGCAGCCGACGCGGCTGTTGGAGATAGCGCGTCGATGAACGTCAATTGCGGCGCGAGTGTAACGCCGAGTGTCAACAGATGTATTATATGGCTTGATGTGCGGGATCTAGAGCGATTTGCAGGGCGCACGCCGCCATGGAAGTGTGTGGCCGACCTATTAGGGATGGTAGCGCATGTGTGGCAAGCTGAATGGGGGGATGTTACGTGCCCGGCATACGTGGCGAGTGTGAGGTCAGACGCCAATGAGTTAGCCTGTTGAAAAACCTGATATCCGAAGGCCTCTGGCGGTAGCTGAATTCGCCAGAATTCAGAGTCTTCTGAACTCCGGCGAGTCCAGCTACGGCTTTTTCAACAGGCTGCTAGCGGCCGGGCCCCCTGCGTGCCGCCTGAGTGTCACGCAACGCTCGCTCGTGCGCTCGGCTCAGGACGAGCACGCCGGCAATGGCCCCCACCAAGTCCATGAGCATGTCCTGTTGCGCATCCCAGACGTCCCCCTGAGAACCCAGGTAGGCACCGCCGAGCTCCGGGGGCGCGGCCAGCGCGATCCACCACTCGGTGATCTCGTAGAACGCGGCCATCGCCAGCACGCTGATCACGGCGAACAACCCGGCGGACCGGCCGCGCAGCGGCGTGAGCCGCACGATCAGCTCCCGGAAAGGAATCACCAGCAGGAAGCCGACCGCGAAGTGCGCGAACCGGTCGTAGTGGTTGCGCTACAGCCCAGCGGCTCCTTGAGCCAGTCGAACAGCGGCACATGTTCGTGCGTGTAATGAGCGCCGACGACGAGCACCAGCGCCTCGAGGAACATCAGCCGGTAGGCGAGCGGCGTAAAGCAGAACCAGCGGTAAGTAGCGCCCAGCAAGGCGGCGCCGGCCGCGGGCACCGCGATCTCGAGCCCCCAGTCCGCCTGGTCGTAAGGATGGATGCCGCTCACTGCGGCCAGGACCCCGAAGGCGACGAGCAAGATTAGAGGGTGCGGCTGCGCGCCGATCGCGGGTCTGCCTTGCATGAATAACGCCTTCGCCGAAGTGCAACGTACGGCCGGCCGTGACGCCGAACAGAGACCGGCTAGAAAGCCTGCCCCACACAGTCAGGCTGGAAAGCCTGACGTACCTGTTTTCTTAGGAAGCCGGTTTCGCGGCGGCCCACGTATCGGCGAACACGGCGTGGTGCGGGCCGCGGTCGGTCGCCGAATCCGGCCGAACGCCGCCGTGGCGGTAGCCCAGGTCCTCGGTCGGCTCGGGCAAGAGCGTCTTGTCGAGTAGCTGCGCCGCCACGCCGCACGCGATGTAGGCGCGACGCACGTCGAGCGGATGCTCGTCGAGGTAGCCCTTCCACTCGCCGAGCGGCGTCTTCGTCTGGATGAACCCTTTGATCATGCCCATGTCGTTGAGCGTCGACAGGTCCCCGGTGCGGCCGAGCAGGATC
>JBGPMX010000131.1:0-9546 GCA_041487215.1 Planctomycetia bacterium
ACCCCTTCTTCGGCCAGGTTCGTCGAGACGGGGGGCATGGAGCCGGGCGTGATGCCGCCGATCTCGGCGTGGTGCGCCCGGCTGGCGGTGAAGAACAGAGGAAGAGCAGGGGGGTGGGCTGTCCCGCCTTCCGCTTCTTCTCTTCCGTCCCTGTTGTGGCGACTTGCCGCACCCGCCGGGCGCGAAAACACGGGCGTTACCACCGTGACGTCCGGCAGGTGGCTGCCGCCGCGGAAGGGGTCGTTCGTCACGTATACCTCGCCCGGCCGCATGCCCGGCACGTCCTCGATCAACCGCTTCACGCACTCGCTCATCGCTCCCAGGTGTACCGGGATGTGGGGCGCGTTGACCACGAGGTCGCCGATTGCCGTGAAGATGGCGCAGGAAAAGTCGAGTCGCTCCTTGACGTTGGTCGATAGCGCCGTTTTCTGGAGCGTCACACCCATCTGCTCGGCGATGGATGCGAACAGGTTGTTGAACAGCTCGAGCCGGATCGGGTCCGGCGCGCGATCTTCGGCGGGAACTTTGGTTGCCTTGTCTGTGAACGGATCCTTCCGGCTCTGGGCTCTGGACTCTGGACTCTCGACTCTCGACTCTTGTTCTGGCTCTGGACTCTCGACCCCGCGCCGGCTCTCGACACCATGTTGTCGCAGCAGCACGTCGTCGTGCTCGGTGACGTCGGCCGACCAGTCGGGCTCGACCACAATGGTGCTGGTCGTTTCAACGATGACGGCCGGTCCGCGCACGGTGTCGCCCGGCTGGAGCTCGTGGCGCAGGTAGACGGGAGCATCGCCGTAGCGGCCGTTCAGGTAGAGCCGCGTGGTCTCGTGTGCCCGCGGCGCGCGTGGCTTGATCGGGTAGCACACATCCAGCGGCTTGGGTGTTTCTCCCGTGAGCTCCATGCGGGCCGCGTACGCTTCAATTGGCCGTTCCGGGAAGGCGAAGCCGTAGAGCTGTCGGTGCAGCCGCTCGAACTCGCCGCGGTAGTCGCCGTTCTCGGGGCAAGGGACCGTGATGGTGGAATCCTGGCCCGCGTAGCGCAGGTCGAGCAGCCGGCGGGGGGGCCGGATGCGCTCGGCCGGCGTCCCTTCGGCGCGCACCTCCGCGCGGAGGGTGCGGTGCATGGACTCGAAGATCCGTTCGAGCTCCGCGTCGCCGATCGTGTCCGGACTCCGGTCATCTGTATCGGCGGCCGGGCCCGCGTAGCGGCGGCCCAGGGCGCGTTCGGCGAACTTTGTGACGTCGGCCATGCCGATGCCGTACGCGCTGAGAACGCCGGCATAACGGTTGAGCAGGATGGTGCGGATGCCCAGCTCGCGTGCGACCGCACAGGCGTGCTGGCCCCCGGCGCCGCCGAAGCTGACCAACGTGTACTCGGACGCGTCGTAACCGCGCGCGATCGATATCCTCTTGATCGGCGCCACCATGTTCGCGTTCGCGATCGCCGTGAGTCCCGCGGCCAGCTCTTCGCGTTCGTAGCGTCGTCCCGTCGCGGTGGCGATCTCCTGGCGGAGGCGGTCGAGTTCCCGAACGACGGCGGCTCGGTCGAGTGGGAACGGGAAGTGCCGTTGCGGTATCTTGCCGAGAAAGAGATTGAGGTCGGTGACGGTGAGCGGCCCGCCGCGGCCGTAGCAGGTGGGCCCGGGGTGGGCGCCGGCGCTGCGCGGCCCGACCACCGGCTTCTGGCCGTCGAACCAGCAGATCGAACCGCCGCCGGCCGCCACGGTTTCGATCGCGAGCATTGGTGCCACCACGCGCACGCCGGCGCCGGAGCGCGGGTCGTTCACGGTCATCTCGTAGCGCCGCTCGTAGGCGCCGTCGAACCGGCTGACGTCCGTGCTCGTGCCCCCCATGTCGAAGCCGATGGCACGCGAGAACCCGGCCTGGCGCGCCACGTGCGCGAAGCCGACCACCCCGCCGGCGGGGCCGGAAAGGATGCTGTCCTTGCCGACAAAGCGCGCCGCGTCCACCAGGCTGCCCGACGAGGTCATGAGCTTGAGCGATCCCTCGGGGATCCGCGCGGCGATGCGCGCCACGTACTCGCGAATGATCGGTGTAAGGTATGCGTCCACGACAGTCGTGTCGCCGCGCGCCACGATGCGCTGGAGCGGGCTGAGCCGGGACGACACCGACACCTGCTCGAAGCCCAGCTCGCGTGCGATCGACTCGACCTGCCGCTCGTGCACCGGGTTGCGATAGGAATGCAGCAGGCAGATGGCGAGCGAGCGGATGCCGGCGGCGCGGAGCGGAGCAAGCCTGGCACGCGTCGCCGCTTCATCGAGCGGCCGCAGGACCGTGCCCTGCTTGTCGAGCCGCTCATCGAGCTCGACGACGGCGCTGTACAGGTCGGCCGATTTCCGGATCGCCAGGTCGAAGAGACGCGGGCGGTTCTGGTAGGCGATGCGCAACACGTCGCGGAAGCCGGCCGTGGTGACCAGCGCGGTCGCCGCGCCCTGCCGCTCGAGGAGCGCGTTCGTGCCGCGCGTCGTGCCCAGCCGCACCTCGACCGCACCGATCGGCTGCTCAAGCCGCTTGCCCAGCAGCCACCGGATGCCCGTGATCGGGGCCTCCTCGCCCGAGGCGAGCTCGTAGAGCGTACCGGGGTGCGGCGCGACGCCGAGCGGCCGGGCCAGCTCGATGCGGCCGGAGGCGGGATCGAACGCCCGGACCTCGGCCTCCTCGGCCGTCGCCCCGGCGGGCGCGCCGCTCGAGGTGGCGCGGGAAGGCACGAGCCGGAGCCGGTATCCGATGAAGAAGCCCGCGGGGTCGTGCGACCGGCCCGGGTCGAGGATTACGGTCGGGCTCGAGCCCGCCGCCGCCATCCCCTTGTAGATGCCCGAGCTCAAGAGCTTGTGGGTGCGGATCGCGCCGTCCGGCCCGCGCGCCACGCAATCCGTGAAGGTGCCCCCCACGTCGATCCAGAACCGCCACGGCGCACCGCCAAGCGTCGTCACAGCGTCACCCCTGCCGGCCTTCGATCGCTGCCACCAGGACCGATGCGGCCAGCACGAGCCGGGGATCGATCTGCTCGTGCATCCCCGGGCTGAACGCCACCGCCAGGCGGTACACGAACGGGTTGAAGTTCGTACTGAGGCGTGCGACCGGCGTGCCGGCGGCGTAGACCCTGTACTTCTGCGGCACGATGAGATTGACCCAGTCGATCGTGCGCCGCAGGATGCCAAGTAGCCCGCTCTCCTCCTGCACCAGGCCGATCTCCTGCCCGTCTCTCGAGAAGATCAGCCATTCGTCCCGTACGAACGCGCTCTTCAGCCCCTTGCGGCGTAGCGACCCCACCGGTTCGTTGCCCGATCGCGGGTCGACCACGTCGTACGTCGCGCTGAAATCGAGCACGCTGCGGGCCAGGATCACCAGCAGCTCTTGCTCCATCGCCTCGTTGGTGTAGACGCGGATGTCCTCCTTGAGCTTGAACGCCTTTTGGCGGCTGTATCCAATGACGTTGCCGCGGGCATCGAGCAGGTGAAAGGCCGCTCCCAAGAGCTTGAACACCTTGCGGCGTACCGTGTACGCGTCGTCCTGAAACAGCTCGGCTTGCGTTGCCGGTGTTGTGGTCCCCGGGGGGCTGCCGTGCGGTGGTGTCATGGGTTCTCGATCCGGAATGCGTGAGGAAGTCGCTGCCCAATCTACTTGGGAATCGGTCATGGGCCAACGAAATTTGCGGAAGCTCATGGCGGCAATCGCCGCGGATCGCCCGGTTACCCCATTATCCCACGACCACCGTCTTCGCTGTCTCCCCGCATTTTGTTCGTTAGCCGCTTTCGGACATGGCTTTGCGAGGCGCTCGCCCGCTAATCTTGACCGACTTTGCCGACCTGGCTACTATCCCCGCCCGGATAAGAAGCAGGTGCGTACGAAGGCCCATTCATGCCCGACCTGAACCGAAGAGGTACCTGGCGGCGGCTCTCTCCGGCGCGCAAGTTCATCAACGACCTGGTGTATTTTGCCCGGAAGGTGCCGTCGATTCCGGTGGCCCGCGCCATGAATGTGGCAGCCGTGGACGAGGCCCGGCGTGCGCTCGACCCGCGGCCTTCCTGGACGGCCGTGTTCATCAAAGCGTATGCCTTGGTGGCGCAGCGCCATCCTCAGCTCCGCCAGTCGTACATCCGGTGGCCGTGGGCGCACCTCTACGAGCATCCCTTCAACATCTGCGGCGTGGCGATTGAGCGCGAGGCGAACGGCGAGCGGATCCTGCTGGGCACGCAGATCCGCGGCCCCGAGCAACAATCGGTGCTGGCCATCGATCAGCACCTGCGGCGCTACAAACGGATCCCCATCGAGGAGATCGGTTACTTCCGCATGGCGTTGCGTGTCGGCCGGCTGCCTCAGTCGTTGCGTCGGCTGCTGTGGTGGACGACGCTGCACATGTCGGGGCACAAGCGCGCGAAGCGGCTGGGCACGTTCATGCTCTCGAGCTACGGCAGCCTGGGGGCCGAGCAGCTGCACCCGATCTGCCCGCTCACGACGCTGTTGACGTTCGGGCCGATCGGCCGCACTGGAGATGTCGTCGTGAAGGTGGTGTACGATCACCGCGTGCTGGACGGCGCGGAGATCGCACGCTGCCTGGGCGAGCTGGACCAGACGCTGCATCAGGAGATCGTCGCGGAGCTGCGCGAAGCCGAATCGCTCGCCCCCATCCATCCCGACGCCTCGCACCGCCACGCGCCGCCCGGTCCCCATACCCAGCTCTCCGCTCGCCGCGCGCGAGAATCCCGCGCCACGCCCGCCTCCGAGTAAGACCGGCGGGCACCCATCCGCATTCGGTTTTTCAAGCCTTGTTCGGCACGGGTCTCTGACCCCGCCGGTTGTGCGACCGAAGGTCTCCGGCCATCTCAAGTCACCCGCCCCGCCACGCCGCATGCAGATTCAGCGCCGGATCCAACCCGCTCGATCCGGAATGAGAAGAAACCGTGGTTGAAGATGCATGACGGCGAGGCCTTCAGCTTCCTCCTTCCCATTGATTGTGGCTGCCTGGTTCGCCTAAACTCACGGTCTAGGCACGTTAGGGCATCCATTGGGGGAGGGATATTGGCATGACACGAGCGGCCTTCACGGTTTGGGCGGCGCTGGCCTTAGGCGGCGCCGGTGCGGCGAGCGTGCTGTCCCAGGAAGATGCGTCGCGCGGTCGCGCGATCCGCCTGGGCGATTACGACATCTACGTGCACAGGCAGGCGCCGCCGCCGGATGCGGCTCCCTTCTCCTTCGTGATCGCGGTCAAGGGGGACGAGCAGTACGCCGGGACGTTGGACGGAGTGGTCCCGATCGTGCGCGGCGACAAGGCAACCGATTCGAAGGCAGCCGTGGCCTACTCGAAGGGGACGCTCGAAGACCGTTCGGGGCTGTTCGTACGCTGCGGCAGCGCGCTCGAGTTCTATGCGCGCGCGGATGATCGGGTCTGGACGGAACTTCCTGACGGCAAGGACACGCGGGTGCCCGTCTGCCCGGTTACTGGCGGCAAGGGAGACTGCGCGAGCGTGGCCGCACCCTGCGCGACCGTTCCGCTCGTCCCGCGAGCCATGCCGAGCGGCAACGGCGAGGCCCCGCGCACCAGCGGGGCGACGCCGCGGACCAACGGGAACGCGCCGCGTGCGAACGGCGACGCGCCAAAGGCGGGCGGCCTCGTTCCCCAGGCGGTGCGCGATGCGGTGAAAGCGCTGGCGGCCCAGCGCGCCGGCCAGGCGGAAGAGCCAGCCGCGGCCGCTCCCGCCGCTGCGCCGGGCACGGTGGCGGCTGCGCCGAAGCCGAGCGTCGTCGAGGGGGAGCGGGTGCAGCCGGCGGAGGTGATGATTTACACGCACGCGCAGCTGGTCGAGGAGGGGCCGGCGGTCGGCATGATGTCGCAGATTCAGCAGAACATCGACACGGTGCGCTATAACATCAACTCGTACCGGGCCGGATACTCGATCCCTCAGGACAAGATCGAGGAGCGCGTGTACTTCAAGGGCGCGACGAAGGCTTGGCGCGCCGTGTCGACGCAGGACGTGAGCATGTGGCCGCCATTCACGTACCCGCAGTCGCGCAACGAGGCGATCCGCCGCGCCAAGCTGCTCGAACCGATTTTGATCGCCGAGCCGCTCGACGAGATGAACAACCTCCGGCTCTACTACATGCCGGTGCTCGTCGGCCACGACGGCCAGGACTACCGTGCGCAGCCCATGGTGCTGGCCTTTTTCATGGATCCCGCGACGGCGCAGCGGATGACCGTGGTGCTGTACGATGGGCGGGCCTACGGCGCGGTCGGCAAGCCGCTCACCGCCAGCTCGCAGATCTACATCCAGGACGCCGCCTCGTACTCCGCCGGGCTGCTCGGCGTGGGGCGCGCTTACATCCCGAGCATCTTTTACTCGCGCAACGTGCAGTTCGATGTCGCGCCGTTCTCGCAAGGGGACAACCTCGAACGGCTGACGGCCGGCGTGCTTCGCGCTCACCCGGGCGTACTGGCCGCCGACGATTTCCTCGCCCTCGCCAAGGAAATGGGCCGTTACACCGGGGCCGCGCGGTAAGCGGTGACAAGTCCCCGCACTCCAAGGCAAAGCGGTGACGGGTCTTCGTACTCCAAAGATCCACGTATGACTGGACAGGCTGCGCTCGCTCGTGGATTCGGAGCCGAATCGCCCGTCGCGGTTCGCGCGCCGGCCTCGCTGCGCAAGCGGCCGGTCGGCGCGATGGCGCGGGCGATGCGGATCGCGCGGCACGCCGCCGACCGTGTCGCCGCCAAACTCACTTTTCATAACCCCTGGCGTTACCAGGAACTGGCGCTGCGGGTTGCTGACCTGGTCGGGCGGCCCGGCGACATGGCGCGATTCGTGCGTGCCCTGCGCCGTGCCGATCCGGATGGGCTCGGTGTCTGGCGCCTGGTGCGGAATTGGTCGCCCGCGGACCTCGTAGCGCTCTGCCGGCGGGCCATCGTCGCGCCGCGCATTGGTCCACCCCGCCCGATCGGTCGCCTGCTGGACCGAGCGCTCGGTGGCCAGAGCGTTGGTTGGCGTGGCGACCGCGCGGCACTGAGCGCTCTGGGGGGGCACGCGTTGATCGCGGCGTCCGCGAGCGCGGTGCTGACCGCCACGGAACTTGCCCGGCAGACCGAGCGCACGCCGTGGCGGGCGGCTCAAGATGACTGGGGGCGTGTCGCCCACTGCATGCAGGCGGTTCTGGCCGTCCGGGCGCGCGTGGCCGGGCCGGCCGCATCCGGCTCGGCCGCGTGCGTGAGCCTCGCGTTTCAGGCGGTCAACCTGGCGCGCCGCGCGGTGAACCGCACCGCGCTCATTTGCGATGACGACCGCTTGCGGGTCGACGGGACCCGGCTGGCGATCGACAGCGCGCACGCGGCGTGTGCCGCGGCGATGGAATGGGCCGCGCCGCCCGATCGCGCGGCGGATGCCGTTGCTCCCGCTCGTGGACCGGCGGAGCAAAGAGGCGATGGATCCGCCGTGGTGCCGGACGCATCCAGCAGCGCTGGCTACGTGGGGCGCGAGAAAGCGCACCATTTCGCGCCGGAGCCGCAGCGGAGTTGGACGGCTGTGCAGGCCGCGTGGGATGGCGGGCCGGCCGCCGAAGCTGCGCCGAGCGAGCCGTCGCTTGCCGACGCGATCGGCTCGCGCGCCCGGACGGCCGACGTCCTCGCGTCCCGCGCGGCCGCCCTGCTCCGCACACAGGCGTTCGCGCGAGACTACCCGTTGCTGCTTGCGCAGGCGACCGCGCTGCTCGATCGGGTCGCCACCGACGCACGCCGGATCGGCGTGCCGCTCCCCGGCCTCGCTGCTGCCGCACCCGGCTCGGCCCCCGAGAGCGTTTGTCGGCGAGCGACTGCCATGGCCGAATCGCTCGCGGAGACGCTCGAGACCTGGGCGGCGCTGCGTAGCCTTCCGGCGCCCGGTGCGCCGGATCGAGCGCGGGCGGGCCAGGATGCGGCCGAGCAGTCGCCGGCCTGGCGCGCGCGTCTGATCCAGGCCGCCAGCGGGACCCTGGACGCCGCCCTCATCGTTCCGGCGCTGCGTGATCTGCGCGGGCGCGCTGACCAGGCCGCCGCCGCCGCTGTCACCATCGCCGGGCTGCCGTGGCACCCGCCGCAGGCCCAGCGACTACTCTGGCACCTTATCCGGTCGGCCGATACACCAGGCGAAGAGCGGACGCTCGCGTTCCAGTTATGGTGGCGCTTATACGGAATGTGACCCGACTGGGCTCGGCCGTTTTTGTATGCCTATGCTTATGACGGGAGACGAACCGCAGCGATGCGACAGCGTGGACGTGGTGTGCGCGGGCGAGCCCTACGCGATGGGGGTGACGCAGGGGGAGGCGCTGCGTGAGTCCATTCACGCCGCTCTGGCTTCGCTGCGACAGCTCGAACCCTTCCGCATGAGTCAGCCGCGTTGGCTGCCGTACAGGCTATATCGCTGGCTGGTCGCGCGGCGGGCGCTTCGCGTGCTCGGCCCGCCGCTGCGGCGTGACTTCGCCGCCATGAACCAGCGGCTCGAGGGAATTGCGGACGGAGCGCGGATGACGGCCGGCGCGGTGTACCTGATGAATGCGCTCGAGGCGGTCTTGTCGTCCGTGCACGACCGCGCGGCGGTCCCCTGTCCCGGCGCTTGCTCGGCCATCGCGGTGCGCGGCACGCGTTCCCGCACCGGCGAGCCGATCATCGCGCGGAACTTCGACTACCTGCCGCTGGTCCAGCCGTTCTACTGCTTGCGTGACAGCCGGCCGCGGGGCGGGCACCGCTCGTTCGACTTCACGGTGGCCCCGATTGCCGGTGCCATCGACGGCATGAACGAGCACGGACTGACCGTTACGTACAACTACGCGTATACGATCGACGCGGCGCTCCCCTCGGCGCCGATCTCGATGGCCGTCGCCGAAGCGCTCGCGCGTGCGACCACGGTGACCGAGGCGGCCGAGTGGATCCGGTCGCGTCCGCGCTGGGGGGGCGGGCTGCTCATGATGGCCGACGCCGAGGGGGACATCGCGGCGCTCGAGCTCTCGAGCACACGCAGCCAGCTGCGGCGCCCCGAGCCCGGTGAGGACCTGTTGTTCCACACGAACGCGCTGGCGTGCGCCGAGCTGCGTGAGGTCGAGGCGCCGGCGGGCATGGTGTTCAACGAGCGCGCGCCGATGGCGCTGCGCGGCCGCCGCGTGCTGGCCTCGGCCGAGCAGCGGGACGAGCGGCTCCGCGCGCTGCTCGGGTCCGCCGGCCCGCTCGACGCCGATGATCTCGCCGCCGTGCTCGCCGATCACGGCCCCGAGAACATCCCCGGCGACCACACCGTCTGCACGCACGGCAGCTACTGGGAAACCACGGCGTCCCTGCAATTCTTCCCGCGCTCGCGCCGCGTGCGCGCCGCCTTTGCGCCTGCCTGCCGCGCCCGGCACAAGGTCTTCCAGTTGTAAGCGGTTGACCGGTTGACCCGTTGATCTGTTGATCTGTTGATCTGTTGATCGGGTGACCGGCACGCTCGTGTCATCCTGAGCCGGCGAGGAACGAGCAGCGAAGGATCTCTGTCGGACAGGTACGAGGCGTGTCATCCTGAGCCGGCG
>JBGPMX010000132.1:0-9500 GCA_041487215.1 Planctomycetia bacterium
CCTCGGCGGGCAGCCGCTTCTCATAGTAGTGCGAGAAGCCCTGCGTGTCGTCCGCGTTCGCTTCGTTCGGTACGGCCGAGAGCTGATAGACGCGCGAGCTCAGGATCAGGCGCATGACCGCCTTGAGGTCATAGCCGCGCGCTACCACCTGGGCGGCCAGATAATCCAGCAGGGCGGCGTTGGTCGGCGGGTTGGTCGAGCGCAGGTCGTCTTCCGGCTCCACCAGCCCACGGCCGAAGCAATGTTTCCAAAGGCGGTTGGCCACCAGGCGGGCGAACCAGGGATTACCGGGACCCGTCATCCAGTCGGCAAGAGCCTGGCGCGGGTCGACGTGTTCGGCGAGCGTCGGGGGGGCGCCGCCGGGCGGCCGCGTGGGCACGAGCGCGCTTGAGTACGGCATACGCGTCTCGCGGTATCCCGCGTGGTAGATCAGCTCCGGCGTCGTGCCCTCCGGCATGTATACATCGGCCCGGAGCGGCTTGCGCTCCATGCCGTTGAAGAAGCCGGCCAGGCCGTAGAAATCCGACTGCGACCACTTCTCAAAGGGATGATGATGGCACTGCGCGCACTCGAGCCGTATCCCCAGAAACGCCTGGCTCACCGACTTCGTCACGTCCTCGGTCGAGCGCACGGCTCGGTAGAAATTCACCGGGCCATTCCGGCTCGAGCTCCCCGAGGCGGTGATCAGCTCTCGCACCCACTGGTCGTAGGGGCGGTTGCGGGCGAACTGCTCGCGCAGCCAGCGGTGGAACTCGTACGCCCCGCGATCCCCCAGCTTGTTGCGATCGACCAGCAGAATGTCGGCCCACTGGAGCGCCCAGTAGTCCGCGAATTCATCGCGTGCCAGCACCGCATCGATGGCGCGGCGGCGGCGATCCGCCGAGCTGTCCTTCAGGAAGCCGCGCACCTCGTTCGGCGTGGGCAGCGTGCCGATGGCGTCGAGGTACAGCCGGCGCAGGAAGGTCAGGTCGTCGCACAGTTCGGAAGGGACGATGCCGAGCTCTCGCAGCTTGGTCCACACGAGCTCGTCGATGGCGTTGTGGCGGGGGATGGCCGGGTAGGGGTCGGGCGCGCCCGAACGCGGCACGCGAATCTCGACCGCCGCCACCTGGCCCATGTAGTTCACGGTGATCGCCGCCTGGCCGGGCACGCGACCCGTCTCGATCCGCCCGCCCGGCCGGACCTCGGCCACGCCGTCCGAGTTGCTGGTGTATGCGGCCGCGGCGGTGACATCGCGCCGGCTGCCGTCCGAGTACAGTGCCGTACTCAGGATCTGCTGGCTTGACTGGAGGCCCAGCGTGCGCTCGCCGGGGCTCACGCGCAGGCCGACCAGGTGCGGCGCATCGCTCGCGCCGACGGGCATCCCCTGCCGCAACCATTCCAGCAGGACCTGGTGCTCGGCCGACCCGATGTCCAGGCGATGACCGCCGCCGTGCGGGATGCGCGCCGCCGGCTTGAGCAGGATCAGGCTGTGCTCCGGGCTGGCCGGGAACACGCGGCGGCCCCGCGACTCCTTGACGATGGAATCGTAGTCTGCGGCCGGATCGAAACCGAACACCGAAAGCTTGAAGCCGTTCTGACCTGTCGCTTTGCCGTGGCATCCGCCGCTGTTGCAGCCCAGCTTGGTGAGGAGGGGGACAATGTCGTTGCCAAAGTGTACGGGCGGGTAGCGCCCAAAGCCGCGGACCTGGACGGGAACGCTGCGCTCCAGCGCATCGAGACGCACCACCAACTCGGTGGCACCGTCCGCGACGCCGCACACGGTGGTTCCCACGACGTGAGCCACGCCGAGATCGCGCGTGATCATCGCGCACGCGCGCGTGGCATCGAACGTGCCGCCGCCGGAGCGCTCGGCGGTGACGAGCAGCTGCTGGGATCGGCTCGCTCCCTCGAGTACGATCGCCTCCGGCTCGACGCGGAGCGCACGCACCTCGCTCGCGGACGTCCCGTCACGGTCGCCGCCGGCGGCGACGGACCCGGCGAGCACGACGCAAACGCCGACGGCGCCGACACAGACCGTCATACACCGCCGTAAGCCGGGTGCGCGGAATACGCTGCAGACCGCCAGGAGTGGCATGGCATGGGCGAGCATCGTTCGCTCGGCAAATAGGCAAATAGGAACGCTCGCGCGGTATTCTACTGGCAAGCGCGGCGCCGCGAAACCACCTGGCTGCAATCGCAGGACTACGAGCGATTCATCCCGGAGTTCGAGCGCCTGATCAAGGAGCACGGCATGGCGGTGTTCTGCAAGCCTTTTACTACCGCCACGATCCGGTACTTCGACCGCAGCGAGGCCGATCAGGCCGAAGCCTGGATCTACGCGGATCTGTCGGTCGCCCACGAGCCCGCATCGCGCTCGTAGTGAGGGGAGCGACCGTCGCTCCGGCGCTGGCGGTTTCGGCCCTCAGGGCCCGTAGAGGCTTGGGCGGGGTAGCTGCGAGTGCCTGGAGAAACGAACTCCCGCTCTCTCGCCCCGCAAGGCGGGGACCGCGCTGGGAAGCATCCGGACAAGGGATCTCCCATTCTTCCGGCTCGAGCGCGCGCATCCACCGTGCAGGCCGTCCAGTACCGGTTCCTCTTCTCTGTCCAGGTCGCAGGGAGCGGAATGTGCGGGCTGAGTCTTGAAATCGTTCGCACATCCGTCTCGATGGGTCAAGGTGCCATGAATGCGTTGATCGGAGCCTGCACGACTGAGAAGAGGAACCGGTAGCTCTGGGACTCGCTACGCCGCGCACGCTAGATCCGGATGACCCGGATATCCTTTCCCGAGGGTGCGCCGAAGCTGCATCCGGCGTCTGGCGGGCAACCCCTGTCCGAGGCCTTTTCTGTTTCCTGCCCTCCGGACACCCGAGCCATACTTCCAAGATCCCCACGAGGTCTGGGGGACGGGTCCCCCAGGTTCCTCGAAGGTCTGCAACAGACGGTTAGACTGGCCGGAGAAACCAGCCTTCATCTCGTTGAACCCACGCCCCGCCGCTGTAAACTACCAGCCATAGCTGGCGGCCGTTCTCGTCCTTTTCGTTCCTCGCGCCGCCCCACACGTCTAAGGAGTCTCCCATGCGAAGAGCAGCCAC
Organism: Planctomycetia bacterium; assembly: GCA_041487215.1. Lineage (GTDB taxonomy): Bacteria > Planctomycetota > Planctomycetia > JALXBF01 > JBGPMX01 > JBGPMX01. The sequence goes on from JBGPMX010000132.1 coordinate 3,075, forward strand.
GTGGCTCGTCGCGCTCGCGCTGGCAACCGCCGCGCTGGAGCGGACCGGCGGAACCGTCGCCGCGGATGAAGGGAAGCTGGAGGGGCAGTGGAAACTGGTCGTGCTGGCGTTCGGGGACGATGACTTCCTGGTCTTCAAGGCCAAGCAGGAAGGCGGAGAATGGACCGGAGAGATGGGCTCGGCGCAGCGTTTCCTGGGCGACACGAGCGTCGCGAAGATTGAGGTGAAAGGGACGGCCGTAGACGTGATGTTCTCCATCGGCGGCGAAGAGGACGCGTTCCGCGGCACCCTGATCACGCAGGGGGACGAGGCGGGACGCGTGCTCGGCACTTTGCGCTTCCGGGAGTCGGTCTTCCCGGCGCGTCTCGAACGCTCCGAGCAGGCGAAGGTCGGCGATCTCAAGCAGGGTCCCATCCCGCTCAAGGTACGGGGCGCGGCCCGCGAACGGGACGCCAAGGCGCGGGTCGAGAAGCTCGAGGCGATCATCGATGAATCCGCCGCGCAACCGAGCGTGAGCCAGGCCTACACGGCGCTCTTGCGATCCGCCTCCGACGCCGAGCTCACGGCGGATCAGGTCCGCGCGCACCTCGATCGCTGGCTGGGCGACGCCAAGCCGTACGGGATCGAGTGGCTGGACCAGGTGCGCATCTCCGCACTCGAAGCCCTGAGCGGCCAGCAGCCGTACGCCGAGCTGTCCGTCGCGCTGGCCGCCGACGCGGACAAGGCGCTGGGCCCGGACGCGTCCACCGAGCAACAGGCGGCGTTGGTCAAGCTCTACGACGCCGCGGCGAAGGCGGTCGGCGATACCGATCTGACGCGGTCGCTCGAAGGGCGCCTGGACCGGCTCGAAGCAAAGCTCGACGCCGAGTACCACGAGAAGGTGCCGCCGTTCCAGCCCGAGCCGTTCGCCGGGCGACGCACCGCCCAGCAGGACCGCACCGTCTTGCTCGAGCTCTTCACCGGGGCGCAGTGCCCGCCCTGCGTGGCCGCGGACGTGGGCTTCGACGCGCTCGGCAAGAGCTACCGGCCGACCGAGCTGATCGCGCTCCAGTACCACCTGCACATCCCCGGCCCCGACCCGCTCACGAACCCATCGTCCCTGGCACGTGCCGATTTCTACGGTGTGCAGAGCACGCCTTCGACCTTCTTCAACGGCATTCTCACCGCGCCCGGCGGCGGCGGCATGGCGCAGTCCAAGGTCAAGTACGACCAGTACCGCGCGATCATCGACGAAACGCTGTACGGCAAGAAGGCGGCGTCGATCGAACTGGCCGTGAAGCGCACCGGGGACACGATCCAGATCGCCGCCAGCGCCAGGGCGGAGCCCGCGCCGCCGGCCAAACCGCGCGACGACAAACAGGAGGCCAAGAAGAAAGCCGCCGACAAGAATGACGCCAAGGACAAGGACCGCGCGGACAAGGATGACGCGAAAGACAAGCAGACCAAGGACGAACCGAAGCTGCGGCTGCGGCTCGTGCTGACCGAGGAATCCGTAAAGTACGTGGGGGGCAACCGTCTCCGCTTCCACCACCACCTGGTGCGCGCGTTGCCCGGCGGCGCCGACGGCATCGAGCTCGCCGACGGCAAGGGTCAGGCCACGCTCTCGCTCGATCTCGACACCGTGCGTGAAGAGATTAACGATTACCTGGACAACTTCCAGAAGAAGGGAAACTTCCCGAACCCGGTTCCGCCGCTCGAACTGACTGGGCTTTCCGTGATCGCCTTCGTGCAAGACGACGCGGATAAGAACGTGCTCGAGGCGGTCGTGGCGCCGGTGCCCGACGCGGAATGAGCCGGCCGAACTTTGGAGTGTGGGGATAGTGTCATCCTGAGCCAGCGAGGGACGAGCAGCGAAGGATCTCGCGCGAGGCATGCGGAAATCCTGGTGGGAGGAGCCCACCCTACCCACTTGGAGTGTGGGGATAGTGTCATCCTGAGCCAGCGAGGGACGAGCAGCGAAGGATCTCGGTGGGAGGCGGGCAGGTGCGCGAATACTACGTATACATAATGACGAATAAATCGCGCACTCTTTACACCGGTGTAACCAACGAGCTCGAGCGACGCGTGTTCGAACACAAACAGCAAGCGATTCCCGGTTTCACCAAGAAGTACAACATCACACGCCTGGTCTGGTTTGAGCCGTTCCAAAGTATCCGCGACGCGATCGAATCGGAAAAGCGCATCAAGGGCTGGATGCGGGCCAAGAAGGTAAAGCTCATCGAGTCCAGTAATGCCGAGTGGAAAGATCTGAGCCAGGGGTGGTACGACGTAGGGCGATTGGCACCGCATCAAAGTTAATCCAGACCATCAACTCGTTCTTCTGGACCGCCCGAGATCCTTCGCTTGGCTCGTTCCTCGCTCGGCTCAGGATGACAGCGCGTTGGGGTTCACGCTTGAGCGTGTGTGGTGGAACACGCTGTAGCGTGTGTTGAGGAACACCCTGAAGCGTGAACTTCCACCGAGATGCTTCGCTTGGCTCGTTCCTCGCCTGGCTCAGGATGACACGATAGCGAGTCATGCAAGACGGACGGCCTCGGCGGAACGCGTAGTTTACCCGCGTACTTGCACCTGGGTATCTCGGGATCCCACCGAGATCCTTCGCTTGGCTCGTTCCTCGCTCCGCTCAGGATGACAACCTGCTACCACAGCCCGCAACTTTTCGCGCGCGCCGGGCGTCTAAAGCACGTCTCCTGTTTCAGAGACCCATGATGGCCGACGCCGACGAAACACTGGTACGGAGTGCGCAGCGGGGCGACCGCAGCGCGTTCGAGGAACTCGTGCGCCGCACCGCGCAGCTGGTCTTCGCACGCCTGTACCTCGAAACCGGCGACCGGGACCGGGCCGAGGACCTGGTGCAAGAGACGCTGCTGCTCGCGTTCCGATCGCTGGACAGCCTGGCCGAGCCGCGCGGCTTCCGGCCCTGGCTGCTCGCCATCGCCCAGAACGTGGCCATCGACGCGACGCGGCGCGCGCTGCGTAAGAAGCGTGCCGCGCCCTCCCGCGCGAACGCCGCGGCACTCGAGAGCGTTCCCGAGCGAGGCCCGGGGCCCCCCGAGGAACTGGAACGCCAGGAGGAGCGCCGGCGCGTCCTGGCCGTCCTGCGTTCGCTCCCCGAAGAGTACCGCACGCCGCTGACGCTGCGCTACATCGCCGGGGCGGACTACGAAACGATCTGCGTCGAGCTGGGGTTATCGAACGGCTCGCTGCGCGGGCTGCTGCACCGCGGGCTCAACCTGCTACGCGCGCGGTTAGGAGCGAACCACGGTTCGGAGCAACACAAAACATTTTCCCCGCCGCCTGATACCCCCCCTTCCCCCCCTCGCCAAGGGGGGGACAAGGGGGGATATCCGCGGCCCCCGAGTCGGTGACAGGTCGTAATCATGGGGAACGAGTCAAGACAACCGCGGCCGGAAGGCCGGGAGAGGAACATGTCCGAGCATGCGTGGGTCGAAGAGAACATGGCCAGCTACATGGCCGGCGGGCTCGACGCCGCCGAGCGCGAGCGGCTCGAGCAGCATGCGGGCGCGTGCCCGCCCTGCGCTCGAGAGCTCGATGACGCGCTGGGTGCGGACCGATCGCTCGCGTCGCTGTTCGCCGCCGCGCGGCCGGAACCGGGGCTCGAGGACCGCATGATCCGCGGGCTCCGCTCGGCGCGCGCGCCCCGCGGCCGGGGCTTTTTTGTGTACGCGCAGGTGGGGCTGGCCGCCGCCGCGGTCCTGCTCTTCGGAGCCGTGGGCGCGGTGCTCTCCCAGAAGATCGAGCAGGGCGCACTCCCCTTCCCCGGCGGCGCGCTCGCACGGCGCGCGACGCAGGACACCGACGTGTCACATGTGCTGGTAATGCGCAGCGACACGGAAGGCGTGCCGCCGCTTGCGGCAGAGTACCGGACGAACAGCGTGGACTACTTCCAGGCCGTTCCCCACTTCGACGCAGCGGCGGCGCCCCCAAGCGTCGACGAGCTGGCCCAGCAGACCCGCGCCAATGCGATTGCGGACCTTCAGTCCGAATCACAAACGGCAAACCGAACAGGCCTCGAGCGGGAGTCCACCGTAGCACTCGGCTACCGGGAAAACCCCGCATCGGGCCGCGACCTCGCCGAGCGGAGCGAAGCAGCGGGCATCGACCTGGAGCGCTGGAGATACAACAGGGCCAAAGGCACCACGTTGGGACAGGTGGCCGGCACCACGCCCTTCACCATAAACGCTCCGGTAGGCAACCCGACGGTGGTCTTCGGCGCAGATAAGGACGGCCGCCTGGCCGAAGAGAAAACGCGGAAGCTGTCGCGCCAGGACAACGGGAAGGGGTTGGCGGACAACGTCGAGGCCCTCGTCACCACGCCGTACTACGCCTTCAGCGATACGCTTGGGAAAGAAAGACTGGGCGAGGCCGCCCCGGCCGCCCCCGCGCTCGACGCCTACTTCAAGCCCGCACTGGTAACGGCGGCGCCCGTCGCGCCCGAAGCAGCGACGACCGCGCTGACGGCGGACCCCGCCGCCAAGGCACGGCAAGAGCCCGCAGCCAGCGGCCAGACGGCCGCCGAGCCGAAGACCACCGAGCCGGCCCCCGCCAACCCGCGCAAAATCATCCGCTCCGGCGAGATCGAGTTCGAGATCGACAGCTTCGACACGGCGCTCGACACGATCATGCGGATCGCCAACGAGGACGGGGCGATCATCGCCACCGTGAACAGCGAAAAGCTCGCGAACGGCAAGGTGCGCGGCACTGTCACCGTCCGCGTGCCCCCCGAACGGCTCGACACCCTGTTGCTCAAACTCCGGGCACTCGGCGATCTCAAGGGGCAGCGCATCGCCAGCCAGGACGTCACCAAGCAATACACCGATCTCGAGAGCCGCCTGCGCGCCGCCCGCGCCATGGAGGAGCGGCTGCTCGAGATGATCCGCAAGGGCGATGGCGAGATCAAAGACTTGCTCGAGGCCGAGAAAGAACTCGGCGTCTGGCGCACCAAGATCGAGGAGTTCGAAGGGGAGCTGCGCTACACCAACAGCCTGATCGCCCTGAGCACGCTCACCGTCACACTCACCGAACGCGAGATCCGCGCCCCGTTCTCGGTCACCGAAACGGAACGGATCCAGATGGGGATTGAGGTCGAAGACGTTGAGCAGGCGCAGCAGGCGGTACTCGAAGCCGTGCGTGACGCGAACGGCCGGGTGAGGAAGTCGGAGCTCAAGAAGCACGCGGCCGAGCAGTTCAGCGCCGTGATCGAGTTCGAGGTGCCGCCGGATGCCGCCGGCACGGTGCGCGATCGCCTGCGGCAGCTCGGGCACGTGAGCCGGCTGGACATCGACCGGCTCGAGCAGACCGAGGGGGGGACGGGCCGCCCGCAGGACGCCAAGACCAAGCGGGCAGACACCCAGTTCGCGGTGTCGCTTTACAACCTGGCCAACGTCGCGCCGCGCGAGACCGTGCACATCAGCATCGCCGCGCGCGACGCGGAGGCCGCCTACCGGGCCATCCTGGCGGCGGTCGAGAAGGCGAGCGGCCGCGTCGTCACCTCGAACCTGAACCGGCAGCCCAATGAGCAGACCACGGGCGCGATCCAGTTCGAGGTGAAAACCGAAGAGGCGGACCGGCTGCTCGACGAGCTCAAGGCGTCCGGCGAGGTCATGCGCATGCAGATGACAGAGAACCCGGATGCCCAGAACGTGACCCGAGCCAAGCGCGGCTTCGACGTCCAGCTCTGGGCGATGGGCACCGTCCCCCCGCGCGAGACCGTCGTGATCCAGCTGGCGACGCGCGACGTGCCGGCCTCCTACCACGCGCTCCAGCAGGCGGTCGAGAAAACGGGCGGCCGCATGCTCGCGGCACAGCTCAACGAGCAGGACAAGGAGAACGTCACCGCCCAGGTGGACTTCGAAGCACCGCGCGATCAGAGCGACGCGGTGGCCACGGCGATCGCGGCGGCCGGCGATATCTTCTCGCGCAACGCCACACGATCTTCCGACAAGGACAACGTCATCGACAGCAAGCTGCGCTGGCAGCTCTCGCTGGTCAACCAGGCGAAGATCCCGCCGCGCGAGACCACCACGCTGGGCATCGAGGTATCGGACGTGGACAAGACCGCCGAGGCGTTCGCGGACGCGGTCGCGCGGGGCAAGGGGCGTACGGTCGCGGCCAACCTGGCGCACGAGCGCAACGGCCGCGTCACCGCCAAGCTCGTCTTCGATGTACCGCTCGCGGCGTCGTTCGAGCTGGTGCAGCGGTTCAAGCAGGCCGGCACCGTGCGGGCCCAGCAGTCGTCGCGAAACTCCCAGGTGCCGGAGAGCGAGCTGGCCATCGCCCGGCTCGACGTGACCCTGTCCAACTCCGAGCTCATCGTGCCCGGCGACGAGGGGCTCTGGTCGCAGATCCGCCGCGGCCTGGCCACCAGCTTCGTGGCGCTGTCGTGGAGCCTGATCGTCGTGATCG